>JAGQPO010000103.1 GCA_020426665.1 Planctomycetales bacterium | reverse complement strand
CCCAGTGCTTGCCGACCCAGACGTGGGCTTCGGTCACATCGCCGATGGCGCCAGATTGGACCAGTTCAACAACGCGGTGATAGTTTTCGGTCGCGTGAATTTGTGTTCCCATCTGTGTGACAACAGCGGCTTTGGCGGCCGCTTCGGTGATGGCACGCGTTTCGGCGATGTTGTACGCGAGCGGTTTTTCACAATAAACATGTTTGCCCAACTGCAGCGCCGGCATCGTTGCGTAGGCGTGCGTGTGCTCGGTTGTGCTGACCACGGCCGCATCGATCCGATTGCCCACGGCATCGTAAAGTTTTCGGTAGTCTTGGAATTTAGCGGCGTCGGGAAACTGTGTCCCCACGTTGTCGACAAATCGTATGTCGACGTCACAGATCGCGACGACGTCCACTTTGCCGGTCGCCACCATCGATTTCAAATTGCCGCCGCCTCGCCCACCGACACCGATAAAGGCGACTTTCAAGCGATCATTTGCTGCGGCAACACTTCGGTTGGCTGCAAAAGCAATCGACGTGCCGGCGGCGGTTGCCGCAACCGCGCTGCGGGCCAGAAACTTGCGACGACTCAAATGATGCGTCATGGTTTTTATCATTTTTTGGGGGGAACGGGCCACCTGGACTTCGAGTTCCCAACATGAATTCCGGGGTCGGTTGTGGCCTGGAATCTGGTCGAGTTTTGTGAACGAGGCGGCGATTTTGGCGGGAATGGGTCATAATGGAGAGTGCACCCTGAGGGTTGAAAGTGTACCAGGACCGCCCTTCTGGGGTGACATTTCATGGAAAAAATGAGTTTCCGGGTCCGCTCGGACCTTCCAAATCCATTTTTTTTCTAAGGGCCGTCCCGTTGGATCGTCCTTACAGAGCACGGACGAGCATCCTTTCTGCTTGCGCGGGAAATGAAACAATCGAATCACCAAAGCGATCCGGCGAGTGAAGTTGCGGAGCCTGACGGGCAAAGCGATGAAGCATGGCTGGCCGAGGTCTTTCGGGAGAATGAACTTCCGTTGATGGGCTATGCCACATACTTGTTGGGAGATCGAGATCGCGCCGGTGATGTTGTCCAGGACGCGTTTGTTCGGCTGTGCAAACAACCCAAAGAGGAAGTTCGTGAGCGCGTCCGACAGTGGCTGTTTCGGGTTTGCCGAAATCGCGCGTTGGACATCATGAAGAAGGAAAGCCGAATGAAGACACTGGATGATGCTAAAGCCTCACGCCAGATCAGTCGTGACAGTGATCCGAGTTCGATCGCCGAGATGGCCGAACGGCACGAGAACGCACAAAGCTTGTTGGCAGAGTTACCTGGCCGACAACAGGAAGTGATTCGATTGAAAGTTCACGGCGGATTGAGCTACCAAGAAATCAGCGAATTGACCGGCCTGAGCGTCGGCAACGTCGGCTATTTGCTGAGCACCGGTTTGAAACTGGTGCGATCACGACTGACTACCGCCGAATGACAACCTCACATTAACCAATCATTATTTCGTCGCGTCACGATTTCGATGCGGCAACGAATCTGGGGAACTTTACGATGGCTTCCGAATCCGCCGATCACCATGAGACGATCGAAGAGCGCGCGACGGCGTTTGTCTTTGGCGAGATGGATCGTGACGAGGCGATGGAATTCATGAGGGCGGTCGACGCATCGCCGGAGCTGCGTGCGACGGTGGCTTCGATTCGAGATGCGGTCGACGCACTTCAAATCGAATTTGAAGAGGAAACCGAAGGAGTTCGCGAATCAAATCGCCAAGCCATCGCGCTGGCAATCCGTGAAGCCCATGTCGAAGCTCCCCCGGTTACCACTCCGGATTCCGATCTTTCGCCACGCCAATGGCCCACCGGATTGGCTGTCGCCGCGACCCTGTTACTAGCCAGCGGGTTGACTCTGCCGGCAATGAATCGTGTCATCACGGCGAACACCGAAACCAAGGGATACAAAGAACAGATTCGGAAACTCGAGCTGGAAAACGAACGACTGAGGGCAGAGAGACTTGTTGCCCAACAGGAACTAGAAAGAATCCACACGGTAAGTCCCGTGCGATCGTCTGTCGCGGATGCCGATCTTGATTCAGTGGGAACTGGCGATGACGTTCCCGTCGGTCAGGTCGGCGAACTGGAGTTGAACGTCGCGAATGTCGCTGCTGATACGGGTGCGTCCATCGATCCGATATCGGCGGACACCGATTCGCACGTCGTAGTCGCCAGTGGTTCTGGCAGCGTGGATGACAGTAGCCGAAGTCAACATGTGACCGAATCAGAGGTCGTGGCGTCACAACCCAAGCCGATGGTGGACCATCAAGATGATTTGGTTTCGAATGATCCCGATTCCCGAGCAGAGATGGGTACGTCGCCGGTCGACGACCGCCCGGCCCGCATCGTTTTGGACGAAAACGACCGCGGCATGCCGCCTTTGTTGGGCCAACGGTCACCATCGCGACTCAAACCGATGGTCCGTCAGGACCCGCACCGTGTGGTTGGCGATTTTGCCTCGGGCGACCATGTGATGAAAGAGATCATGGAAGGCGCAAAGGCATCTTTGGAACTAATGTTCGGTGCCGGTTTAACGAGCCATCACGGTGGCGACGCATCGCAATCGACCGTTGCCGTCGCCGATGTCGATCTGTCACCGGAATCGATCGAAGAACTGGAAGAACCGTTAATCGATGAAAACCAGATCCAACCGATGGCCGACAATCCGTTCGTGACCGTCGCAAGCAGTCCACTTTCGGCGTTCCCCCTTGATACGGATACGGCCGCCTACGACAGGCTGCGGACGTCTTTGTCAAAGCACGACCATCTACCCCTTCCCCGGTCGGTTCGCATCGAGGAGATGATCAACTTCTTCGACTATGATTACGCACCACCGACCGACGATCGACCTTTCGCAGCGTCGCTGGATGTCGCCGAATGTCCCTGGAACCCGAAACACCGCCTGGCCAGAATCGGAATCAAGGGAAAGGTGCTCGGCAGCGATCGGCCGCCCAGCAATTTGGTGTTCTTGATCGATGTGTCCGGTTCGATGAACCAGCCAACTAAACTGCCGTTGGTGGTCGAAGGAATCAAAACGCTGCTCGGTCAACTGGGAGCGCGGGACTCGTTGGGGATCGTGGTCTACGCGGGAGCAAACGGCGTCGTGCTGGATGCAACGTCAGGTGACCGAAAGAAAGCCATCGTCGACGCGTTGGGTCGATTAAAATCCGGCAACCCGACCACCGGCGTCAAGGGCATCGAATTGGCGTACAACATGGCGCGCGATCATCGCATCGCCGGAGGGACCAATCGTATCGTTCTGTGCAGCGACGGCAATTTAAACGCAGGGATCAAGAACAAAGATCAATTGGCGAAGTTGTCGGAAAAGTATGCCGGTGAAAACATCTTTCTAACAGTACTGGGATTCGGAGCGGACAACCAGCGCAACCCATCGATCGACCGAATCGTCAACAATAATCACGGCAGCTATTCGTTTATCAACAGTGAAGATGATGTGGCAAACGTTTTGATCGAACAGATCCATGGTGAATCGGGACGAATCGCCAAGGACGTGTCGATTCAAGTCGAGTTCAACCCGATGGAAGTCGGTGCGTATCGTTTGCTCGGCTACGAAAACCAGGTCTTCTCATCCAGTGGCCTCAATGACGCCGATGATGTCGCCGGCGAGGTCAAGTCCGGCCAGACGATCACCGCCCTGTACGAGATTATTCCACGCCAGGTCTCCGACGCGGACGATCCAGATGCCGATTCAAACCGGCCGGACGATTTGAAGTACCAAATGCGAGTCCGCTACAGTGACCAGGCCGCCAGCGGCGAATTGATGACCGTGAAACTTCGCTACACGTTGCCGACGAAGGAAGACAAAGGCGAAAGTGGGCAAAGCGAATTTTCAGTCAAAGACAGTCCGCGGCGATTGGATCAAACCGACCCGGATTTCCAATTTGCTGCGTCGGTTGCCGCGTTCGGAATGCTGCTGCGTCAATCACCGCACAAGGGAAAGGCGACGTTTGAGATGGTCCAAGAGTACGCGTCCGCCGGCGCGGTCAATGATCAATCCGGATATCGCGACGAATTTCTGTCGTTGGTCAAGCGTGCCAAGCGTCTGGCGGACGAGTAATGTCCCAATCGTAATTTCAGCCTCATCCGCAGAATTTGTGGGGGAAGACAGAGTCAATGGATACTGTCGCAAATTCGTCGCGAGTGGGTGGGTTGTTCCAAGTTCCAAGTTCCAAGTTCCAAGTTCCAAGTTCCAAAATTACTCGGTCTTTCGGAATTCTTTGCTGGGTTTCTCTGGTACTGATTTCGCGGAATCGCATCTTAATTTTGAAAAGTCACGCCATCGTTTTCTGGAAACAAGGCCTGCAATACACTATTGCACCTGAACGTGTCGATTCTTGGCACGTAACGAATCTGGGCCTTGACGATTTTCCTGGAGTTTCATGGCGAGCGACATTGCCGATCCGGTAACGGATCAATTAGAGATTTCGTGCCAATCCTGTGGCGCAAAGCTTGTGTTGGATGCAAACCTGCGTTCGACCTTGTGCCCCTATTGTGCGTCGCCGTCGATCGTCACTCGGCCGCCGTCGCCGAACCGGCCTTCACCCGCTTTTCTGGTCGGCTTCGTCGTCGATCATGAACACGCGACCGATGCTGTTAAACGTTGGGTTGCGGGAAGCCATCTGTTTGCCCGATCGGATTTCAAAGCCGCGGTCCCGGAATTGACGCGTGGCGTGTACTTGCCGGCGTATTTGTACGGAGCCGTTGCAAACACATCGTATTCGGCCAGCATCGGCGAGAATTACACCGAAACGGAAACGTACACGACGACCGATTCCAAAGGGAAATTAGTCACGCGCACACGAACGGTGACGAAAACGGAGTGGCGTTCGCTGTACGGCGATCACTGTTGCTACGTCATGGACGTCGTCGTCAGCGCCTCGCGAGGTGTGACGAACGCGGCACTGGAAGCCGTCGAACCATTTGATTTACGCGCCCTGCGGCGCTACGCCGACTCGTTCATTGCCGGATGGCTTGCCGAAGAGCCGTCGCGATCGAAACAGGACTGTTTTCAATTGGCGCACGACGAAAGCGTTGCCAAGGTCGGCAGGATGTTGGAACAGTTCATGCCGGGCGACTCGCACAGCAACCTGCAGTTCCAAACGAACCTTTCGCACGAAGTGATCGACCTGGTGCTGCTGCCGATCTGGACCTATGCGGTTCGTTATGCACCCGATCGACCTCCGATCCAAATCCTGGTCAACGGCCAAACGGGACGAGTCGGCGGCAAGGTACCGATTTCTGCGACCAAGGTGACGTTGGCGGTTGTCGCGGTGTTACTGATCATCGGCGTGATCCTCGTACTGGTGATGGCGGCACAACGATGAACGATCCCGTCAGCACACCGTCCGTGGAAACGCCATGGTGTTCGCGATGCGAGTCACCGTTGGAACCGGGTGACCTTCGCTGTGCGATCTGTGGCCAAGCGGCGCCCTATGACCAACAAGCCGACCGCAAGAACGTGGCCGTCAAAATTCTGCGTTGCAATGGTTGCGGTGCGGCGATCGCATACGACCCCAAACTGCAGGCACCGTCTTGTTCGTTTTGCGGAGACGTTGTCACGGTTGAATCGGTTGAAGATCCGATGGAGCAAACCGATCACTACTTGCCCTTTACCGTAACCGCCGACGAAGCACGTGCGGCGCTGCGCGGCTGGTTGGGTTCTCGGGGCTGGTTTCGCCCCTCGGACCTGTCGTCGCGGGCGCAATTGACGCAACTGAAACCGCTTTGGTGGGTGGCCTGGGTGTTCGATGCGGACGCCTTTGTCAGTTGGACCGCGGATTCTAACCATGGTGCGGGGCGATCGGCCTGGGCACCACAGTCCGGCCAAAACAATCTCCAATTCGACGACATCTTGGTGTCGGCGTCACGTGGTTTGACGGCACGAGAAGTTGCAGCGATCGGTCCGGGAATGAACTTGGCGACCAAGTTAGACCGACCAAGCGGCGCCGAGGAAAGGGCCACCATCGAACAATTCGATGTGCAACGCTCGCAAGCCCGGCAGCACGTGGCCGCGGCGATCAATACCATTGCCGCCCAGCAAGTTCAGAATCAATTCATACCAGGAACCAGATTTCGCAAGGTCAATGTCGCAATCGTGTTACAGCGACTTGTGACCAGACGGTTTTCGTTGCCCGCCTACGTCCTGGCCTACCGCTACAAGAACGATCTGTACCGCGTCGTGATCTGTGGGCAAAACAAGCGGTTGATCATTGGAAATTCTCCGAAGTCATTGATCAAAATGCTCGCCGTCGCCTGCATCGTCATTGTGATCGGGCTCGTTTTCTTGGCGGCGATTGCGGCGGGACGATAGCCGCCTCGCTGGGGCTCGGCCGGATTGGATTTTGAGGTTGATCGCGACTTGTACTGACGGACTTCCAGTCCGCCAGAAACCGACATTTGTCGGCGGGCTGGAAGTCCGTCGTACCCCAAAACTAAGAATTGTCAGAAAACGACGTTTCGGTTGCCGAATACGGGGAAATCGCGGATCGAAGTTGCATCCGGGCGTCCTGTCGCCGACAATGGAGTCCCTGCCCCACACAGACCCCGCCCTCCCGCCTGCCCGGTTGCTGTGAACCTGATCCGACTTCTTGCCGCCCTGTTTGTACTGCTATTGACGATCAATGGCGGACGATCCATTGCGGATGAGCGCACGGCAACGTCGCAACGTCAATTCTTTGAGGCGAAGATTCGCCCGGTACTGGTCCAACATTGTTACGAGTGTCATTCGGCTGATTCGAAAGAAATCGGCGGAAACTTTCGCATCGACAGCCGCGACGGAATGTTGGCCGGTGGCGAATCGGGGCCGTCGCTGTTGGCGGGACGCCCGGATGAAAGTTTGGTGATCCAGGCACTCCGCTACGACGGATTGGAAATGCCGCCTGAGGAACCTTTACCGGCGCAAGTCATCAACGATTTTGCAGAGTGGATTGCCAAAGGCGCCTACGATCCCCGAGAAACAGAAACGACACACCAGTCCGCTGCCGATGGCGGCACGACCGCCGATCCGGAGGAACTTTGGTCGTTTGTCCCGCGCACACAACCGGCGATTCCGTCGGTTCACGACCGCTGGTGGCCGATCGACAGCATTGATTGTTTTGTACTTGCCGGAATCGAACAGGCGGGGCTTCAGCCGACGACGGATGCCGACGCCGCAACTCTTGCGCGTCGTCTTTATTACGATCTGATCGGTTTACCGCCCACGTCTGCACAGCTGCATGCTTTTTCAACCGAGTACGAACTGGATCCTGTTGCGGCGAAGACTGAGCTAGTCGATCGTTTATTGGCCAGCCCGCAATTCGGAGTCCGATGGGGACGATACTGGTTGGACGTCGCGCGGTATGGCGAATCCAACGGAGACGACGGCCTGGGACGCAATGCGACATTTCCACAGGCTTGGCGCTATCGTGATTATGTGATCGATGCGTTAAACAACGATGTCCCGTACGACCAATTCCTGACCGAACAGATCGCCGGGGATTCGCTGCCCGCCGAAACGGCACAGCAGCGCAATCGACAGTTGATCGCTACCGGTTTTCTGGCGATCGGATCAAAGCCGGCCGCGGCAATGAACAACAACTTTGCGATGGACGTTGTTGATGACCAAATCAATACCGTCTGCACCACCGTGTTGGGATTGAGCGTCGCATGCGCACGCTGTCACGATCACAAACACGATCCGATTCCGACACGCGACTATTACGCGCTGGCGGGGATTTTCCAAAGCACCGAAACACTTTACGGCGCTTCGGGGAATGAAAAACTGACCGCACCGCCGACGCCCCTGCATGAACTGTACGACTCTTTGGAACAGATTCAAATTCGCCCCGATCGGTCGTCGCCCCCTAACTTTCCCCGCGAGTACTCTGACGCGATCGATGCACTGAAGCCTAGCCTGCATGAATCGTTGAAAGTCGCACCGGAACGATTAACCGTCTCGCCGCCGGCAAGCCACTCGGTGGATCGGTTTGCGGCCGTCAAGGACACGCGTTTGACGGGACAGTTTGAACAGGATGCCGAGTCGTATTCGTTATCGTTCTGGTTCCTAAATTCCATCAAGAACGACGAACGTCCGATCACCGCATACCTGTTCTCGCGCGCCAAACTGGACGACAAATCTTTACCCGGCGATCATCTGGGAATCGGCGGCAATCACGAAAAAGACCAAACTGGAAAGCTGTTCGTTTTCAACGGCAACGAAAAAAAGCAAACCATTACCGGATCCACCGTGATCGATCCGAACAGCTGGAACCACATTGTTTTGGTTCGCAGCGGCAAACGGGTCAATGTCTTCTTGAACGGACAACTGGAAATCGATGGCGATTTGGAACCAGCCTTCGGTGATTCCCGGCAATATTGCTTGGCCGGCCGAAGTGACCAGTTTGCACCGCTGGCCGGCAACATCGGCGAAGTTGCTATTTTCGACCGCGGTCTGGCAAACGATGAAGCCCGGCAATTGCACGCCGCATCGGGGCAACCGCTTGGCATTCGCCCCAGACCTCCGCTCGGATTTGCGATGGGCGTGCGCGATCGATCGAATCCTGCGGATTGTAAAATCCATATCAATGGCGACGGCAAAAAGTTGGGTCCCGATGTTCCGCGCGGCGTACTGACTGCATATCGGAATGTATCGACGACGCCGTCAACGCTTGGCGAAATATCAATCCAGTCCGGCACCAGCGGGCGCGCCGCGTTGGCAAATTGGTTGACTCGGGCAGACCACCCGCAAACGGCTCGCGTGATGGTCAATCGAGTTTGGTTGCACCTGATGGGGCAAGGGATTGTCGACACGCCAGATGATTTCGGCGTCTATGGAGCGCGTCCGTCGCATCCGGAATTGCTGGACCATTTGGCAAACCGGTTCGTCCAAGACGGATGGTCTGTTAAACGGCTGATTCGGACGATTGTCCTGTCGCGAACCTACTCAATGGATAGTTGTACCAACCCGGCGGCATTGCAAAGCGATCCAGACAATCATTGGATGGCACGTCACAATCGCAGACGACTCGACGCCGAATCGCTCCGCGACAGCATGTTATTGGTATGTGGCAACCTCGATTACTCGCCGGATCACGGTTCGGCGATCGAAAACTTGGACATGTTGATCAATTGGCCCCCGGGCGAGGCGACGAATTTGCATCGCGACAGTCAGCACCGTAGCGTTTACCTGTGTATGCTTCGCCACGCCCCGCCGCGTGAACTCGCGGCATTTGATTTGCCCGATGCGGTGGCAATCGCAGGAAAGCGAGAATCCACGACGCTGCCGACTCAGGCATTGTTCTTGATCAACAGCGATTTTGTCGTCGACAATTCACGTACGCTGGTCGAACGTTTGTTGCCTGAGTCAATTCAAGATTCAATGCCAGACGACCGGGAACGAGTGTCGCAGTTATTCGCTTCCGTTTTGAGCCGGCGCGCAACGCCCGCGGAAATTGATCGGGCTGTCGGATACCTGCGGCTGACGCGACAACAACTCGCGGATTCCGGAATGACACCCGAACAATGCCGAATGCAATCCTGGGCGAGCTTAGCCCAGGCATTGATGACCACCAACGAATTCCGTTACGTCGATTGAGAATTGCAATGATCTCCCGTCGAAACATGCTGCAAACCGCATCCTGTGGATTTGGTTATCTGTCGTTACAGGCGTTGTTGCAGCAACAGGCGTTGGCGACGACGACTTCTCCTTCGCCGAACATCGGCGGGGCAGACTTGTCGACGATTCATCCCACCGCCAAACGTGTCATCTTTCTTTGCATGAGCGGTGGTCCCGCCCAGATGGACACGTTTGATTACAAGCCTCAAACGGGATCCAAAAAACATCCGGGATCTGTTTTTCCGTTCAAACAACGCGGCGAAAGTGGGATGTGGATTTCGGAGTTGATGCCCGAAACCGCCAAACATGCCGACCGGTTGTGTGTCATCAATTCAATGTATTGTGATACGGGAAATCATGCCCAATCGTTCCTGCAGTTGCACACCGGTGAACGGCTTCGGAAACGTCCCAGCATGGGATCATGGATTTCGTATGGCTTGGGAACGGAAAACAACGATCTGCCCAGTTTTGTAAGCCTGAACGCATCAAAGCCGTCGGTCTATTCAAGTGAATTTCTGCCCACCAAGTTCGCGGGCACGCCGATCGGGACCAACGGCGAAGACATGTCCAAGGCGACCATTCGAGACATCTCCGGCGAACATCTTCCCGCGGATATCAAACGACGGCAGCTGGATTTCGTCCAATCCATGAATCGCGACCACCTGGCCGAGCGTCCCGGAGACGCAACACTTGAAGGCGTCATCGAATCGATGGAACTCGCCTACAGGATGCAATCCTTTGCCCCTGAATTGATGGACCTGAACAACGAATCCGAGGCAACGTTGAAGCGTTATCGAGTTGGCAAGAAATTGTCGGTCGGTACCTGTCGTCCGACAGACTTCGGCCGACAGTGTTTGTTGGCGCGCCGATTTGCCGAAGCCGGCGTGCGATTCATCGAAGTCAATCATGGCGGCTGGGATCAACACAAAGACCATCGCCGCGATCTGCAAGCGAATTGCGAAACCGTTGACGCACCGATCGCAGCATTGTTGGAAGACTTGGCAGCACGAGGATTGTTGGACGACACACTGTTGGTCTGGGGCGGTGAATTTGGACGCCCGGGATTGGTCCCCGACAACGGGAAAGACGAATCCGGACACAACGAAAAAGGATTCACGTTTTGGTTGGCCGGCGGTGGCTCGAAAGGAGGATATGTTCACGGTCGAACCAGTGAAACGGGTGACCGGGCGGTCGAGGACAAAGTTCATTTTCGCGACTTGCATGCGACGATCTTGCATTCGCTGGGACTCAAACACGACCAACTGACTTTTCAGCACGGCGGGCGAAGGCATCGTTTAACCGGACCCGAAGAAGCTCGCGTGGTTCACGAGTTATTCTCATGATGGGCTCGCGATCCAACCTTATATGTCAACGGCCCGTGGGTTTGCGACCGACCGACGATGCCGTGTGGCGTTGCGTCGTTGTTCTGATTGCTTTGGTTTGTGGTCATGCCGGCGTCAACTGTTTTGGCAACGACACCGCACCTTTGTTCGAAACCGTGGTTCAACCGATCTTTGCCGACAAGTGTGGCAAGTGCCATGGCGAGACCGTTCGCAAGGGCGATCTTGATCTGTCCAGCATGGCCGGCATTCGTCAAGGCGGAGAGTCCGGCGATCCACTGTTGGGCGAATCGATCGATGAAAGTCGGCTGTGGGAAGTGATTGCCGACGGCGAGATGCCGCCGGATGACCAGCAACCGTTAACCGACGGTGAACGTCAACTGATCTCCGACTGGATCTCCGCCGGTGCGCACAGCAATCGCAGCGTAGAGTCAACGGTCGAATCGATCGATCAGCACGACGTCTTACCGATCTTGTTGTTGCGATGTAACACCTGTCACGGGCCGAGGATTCGCCAAGGCGGCGTCGACTTGCGCTCGCGAGAGTCCATGATGACCGGTGGCAAGAACGGACCGGTGATGATTCCGGGCGACGCCGATGCGAGTTTGATGATCAAACGCATCGAGAGCAATGCTTGCCCGCCCAGCGAGTCGCTGTTGAAGTTCTTTGTGCGCCGACCGCCGACGTCCGAAGTGGAAACATTGCGGCGATGGATTGATGCGGGTGCGCCGGAATCAACGATCGTCGCCGACGTGCAAACCGACAGGCCGGACCCGCTGGTCACCGACCAGGAACGTCAGCACTGGTCATTTCAGCCACCGAAAAAGAGTCATCGGTTCGATTCGATTGACGGATTCATCGCTGATTCTTTGCATTCGGCGGGCTTGGACTTTGAAGTCGAAGCGGATCGCGACACGTTGATACGCCGCGTCTATATTGACCTGATCGGCCTGCCGCCCAGTCAACGGGAATACGCGCACTGGCGAGATTCCAAAGATCCCGAATGGTACTCGTCGATGGTTGACCAATTACTGGCGTCAAACCATTACGGCGAGCGTTGGGGACGGTATTGGCTGGACCTGGCGGGATACGCCGATTCCGAAGGCGGCATCTCCGCGGATCCGATTCGCGATGACGCCTGGAAGTACCGCGACTATGTCATAGATGCGTTCAACAAAGACAAACCGTACGACCGCTTTCTGATCGAGCAGCTTGCCGGCGACGAATTGATCGATCATGTAAATGCCAAGGTCATCACCCAGCAGATGGTCGAGAATTTGACGGCAACCGGGTTCTTGCGGATGGGGATCGACGAAACCGGTTCACGAACCATGAACTTTGTCCCCGAACGATTGAAGGTCATCAGCGATGCCATCTCGGTCGTCAGCGGCGGATTAATGGGATTGACGATGGAATGCGCCAGATGCCATTCCCACAAGTATGATCCCATTCCTCAAAGAGATTACTACCGATTGAAAGCGATTTTCCAAGGCGCGCTGGACGAACATGATTGGGACAGTTTCAAAACGCGAACGTTAAATGTTGCCACCGCGGAGCATCGCCGCCAAGTCGAATTGGTTAATCCACCGCTGCAAGCGGAAGTCAAACGACTTGAATCGAGTCACAAGAAAATAACCGTCACGTTGCAGATGCAATTGTTGCGTGATCACTACCCCGATCAATCCGAAGACGACAACAAAGCAACGGTCGCCGCATTGAAAACGGCAGACAACAATCGCACGTTGAAGCAAAAGGTGTTGGTTGAACGCCTGGTTAAAGCCGAATTGCGCCCCGATACCGAACAATCCCAGAAAGTCCTTGGCTTGCGTCAATCACTATCCGAGATTGAACGTTCCATTGACCATACCCGCCGCAAGATGGCGCCGTCGACGTCGATCCGCGCGTTGTGGGATCTCGGGCGGCCATCGCCAACGTATATCTTGCGTGGCGGCGAACATGATAAACCGGGTGCCCCCGTCGGCCCGGGCGTCCCGTCTGTTTTGACGGATGGGAAAACGCCGTTTGAAATCCGGGCGCCATTTCCCGACGGAACACCTAAAAGTGGTCGGCGATTGGCACTAGCCCGCTGGTTGACCGATCCAAACCATCCTTTAACGTCACGTGTCATGGTGAATCGAATCTGGTTTCACCATTTCGGCAGCGGACTTGTTAAAGATCTGGAAAACTTTGGCGTCAAAGGGTCTCGTCCGACACACCCCGAACTTCTGGATTGGATGGCCATCGAATTCGCCCGCCAGGGATGGAGCGTCAAGCAGATGCACCGTCAAATATTGAATTCACGGACCTATCGTCAATCCAGTCACGTGACGCCCGAAAAGTTTCAGCTGGACCCCCAAAATCAGCTTTTGTCACGAATGAACCTGCGTCGATTGGACGCCGAATCACTACGCGATTCACTTTTATTCGTCGCCGGAAAACTGGACACCACACCCGGCGGTTTGCCGGATACCGTTTCGATTGATCAGGACGGCATGGTCAGCATCAATCCGACCGGTGACGGAGGTTTGCGTCGCAGCGTTTATCAACAATTTCGACGGACGGAAATCCCGTCGATGATGGATACATTTGATTATCCTCAAATGGGACCCAACTGTTTATCACGCAACGTATCAACCGTTTCGCCGCAAGCGCTGATGATGATGAACAATGGGCGGGTTCATGACTTGGCGGTGGCGTTTGCCGACCGTGTCGCAAACAAGGTTGATCCCGGCGGAGAAGTTCAATACGCCGATTGGGTTGATACAGTTTACGAAATGGCACTGAGTCGATCACCGAGTCCCCAAGAACTTTCTTTGGGGGTTGAATCCTTGCGTCAACTTGAATCGTCTTGGCACGGAAATTCACACCAAGCTTTGCAAACTTATTGCCACACCATCTTGAATTCCGCCTCGTTTCTGTTTGTGGACTGACGTTCAAAATGGCCCATCCTGCACATTCACGCCGAGACTTTTTTGCCAGAACCAGCGACGGACTGTTGGGCGTCACGTTGGCTCAAATGTTGTGCACCGATTTTATGGGTGATGCCTCCGTCTTGGCGGATGAACCACACGCTTTGCAACAGGCATCCACCTTTGACTTGCGTCCCAAACCCGTCCATCATCGGGCAACGGCAAAGTCGGTCATCCAGTTGTTCATGAACGGCGGGCCGAGCCAGATGGATTTGTTCGACCCAAAGCCCGTGTTGAACCGAATGGACGGGGAACCGTACCCGGGAAACGTCGAAGAAATCGGCAACACGGGAACGGCTGGGATCGGCGTGATGCTTGGCGGCAAATATCGCTTTGACCGCCACGGACAATCCGGAATGTGGATGGCGGATGTTCTGCCCCATACCTCGAAGATGGTCGACGAAATCTGTCTGATCAATTCAATGTGGACCGACCATCCCAACCACGACAACGCGCTCTATAAAATCCACAGCGGGCGGTTGTTCATGGGGTACCCGACCGTCGGTGCGTGGACCGTTTACGGGCTCGGATCAGAAAACCAAAACCTGCCCGCCTACGTCGTCCTTTCCGATCCTTTGGGGTTGCCAAAAAATGGCACACGAAATTGGACGGCTGGTTTTCTTCCGCCGGTGTATCAGGGAACACCACTGCGTCCGACCGGATCACCGATTCTGAATTTGAAACCACAGTTCGACCAGCCCGACGCGGTCACCGAAACCGCGCGAGATTTGCTTCAACAGCTCGATCAACTTCATCATTCAAAGCGTCCCCATTACCCGCAACTTGACGCCAGAATCCAGTCGTATGGTTTGGCCGCCAGGATGCAGCTGTCTGCGGGCGAGGCACTCGACTTATCGAGTGAAAGTGCCGAGACGCTGGCGATGTATGGCGTCGGTGAATCGCCGACGGATTCGTTCGCGCGGCGCTGCATTCTTGCCAGACGGTTGGTCGAACGAGGCGTTCGGTACGTGCAGATTTTCTTGGATGAGCAACCGTGGGACAGCCATGTCGATTTGGAGGACAATCACCGCGCCGCCTGCCACCGGACAGACAAACCTGTCGCGGCGTTACTGAAAGATTTAAAACGCAGTGGAATGCTGGATTCGACACTGGTGATTTGGGGCGGAGAATTTGGGCGCACGCCGACTTCGCAGATTAGCGGTGACGTTTACACCGGACGCGATCACAACATGCAAGCGTTCACGTCCTGGATGGCCGGCGGAGGAATCAAAGGCGGGACCAGTTACGGAAAGACTGACGAATTTGGCCACAAGGTGGTCGAAGACCCTGTCAGTGTGCATGACTTTCATGCAACGATTCTGCATCTGCTGGGCCTGAATCACCAGCGACTTTTCTTCACTCGCAGCGGACTCGAAGAACGTCTGACGGGAGTTGAACCTCCACGCGTCGTCAATGAAATCCTGGCGTGAAACAATCGACGATTTCCACGAAGTCGTCGATTACCGAGACAACGTTTACCGAGACAACGTTACTGCGTCACATAGATATTTGCAAAGTCCACCGGTCCGGTCGGATGAAGAACCAAAGGGCCGCTGGTCGCAAGATCCAAGTTTTCGCCGACCCTTTGTCCGTTGATTTCAAGGTGCCGGTTGTCAACTTGTCCGGCTAATTCAATGCGGTTCCAGCTTCCGTTCTTTTCCAGATGTTTCGCAACATTCGAATCGGCCAGGTCAATGATCAAATTGGGGGCGACCTGAATTTTGACGCTGCTGTCAGTCTGCTTGAGGCGAACATCGACGACAAATCGAACGTTGTCGTACGGATACGATGTCGTCAGCGTCGATTCTTGGTCTTTTGTTCCTTCGAACGCCAGCACCCAGTCCTGCACTTTCCATAATGACGTTTCGTCGGTCTGCCAACCGTCCAAATCCAATCCGGTGTAGATCGAATGGTAGCCTCGATTGGAGATCGCGACTTGTTCCGGCAAGACGTCTTCCCCAGGCAATTCTTTGATTTTGACGTTTCGGTATTCGACGACACCTCCTTCGGATTCCAGGCAGATGTAACCCTTGCGTGGCACACAATCTTTTCCACGCGTCACAACCTTTCCGTTGACCGCCAGCGAGATCTCGCCGTCGCGACATTCGATGCGATAGTGGTTCCATTGTGGGCTTGGATTCGAACGACTTTCGGTTGGAAAGGCGCGACTGCCGCCGCGACCATTGATCGGCGTCATCGTTGCGCCATGGATCGGGAAGATGTCGCCGTGCGTTGTGTGGCTGTTGTTATTGCCGTAGCTGTTTTCAAGAACTTGGACTTCGATTCCGCGATGAAAGGGGACGCCGCGTGATGTAATGTCGTCGGCCCAGACAAAAACGCCGGCGTTGCCGCGCGGCACCATATGCCGCCATTCCAGTTCCATGACAAAATTCTGGTACATCTTTTCGGTGCGGATTTCGCCGATCGGTTTTCCCGTACAGTAAAGCACGCCATCTTCAAACCGCCACGTTGATTCGGGCGTGTTGGTTCGTACCCAGCCGCTCAACTGGGCGTCAACGAACATCGGCTTTAAGTCGTCTTGGGCGCCGACATACGAAGGTGCGGCAAAACCGATCGCTATTGTCGACAACAGGGCAATCAAGCGGGGAAGGTGATTCATGATGAAGGCGTTCGCAGAGGGGCTGGCAGGAATTTTTGCGATCTTTGCATTGATCTGAAATTGCGTCGAACACAGCATAACCGGGGCGTGAGACGGCGTGGCTTGGCGCTCAATGGATTCTACGGAAGAGCGGATTTTGCGAAGGAGTCTTCTTTGGGAAACGCGGACGACCGCCGGATGACCTGATGCTTCGTTCCAATTTGGTTTTCGGGGGCTGAGTAAGCCCTGTACTGTAAGCCGATTACTGTAAACCTTGTACAACGGACTTCCAGTCCGCCAGAAACCGACCTAGATCGACGGACTGGAAGTCCGTCGTACCCTAAAATAAAGAGATGACAAAACACCAGAATGGAATGTTGCCGCACCGGGTCTCAATCGAATCGATGGCATGTATGATGGATGCTTGACAGACCTTTCCCGCCGCCATTCCGCCGCCTTCCATGCCACTTTCTTGCACACCACGCCCCGCCACACCGGAATCCTCTCTTCGGAGCCATCGCGATTGCCACCGAATCAGCGTGTTGTCGGTTTTGATCTGTTTGCTCGGATCAAACCCGCCGGCCATGTCCACCGAACCGCCGCGTCCAGAGGGATTGCCGGAACTGGTCTACAGTCGTTGGAGTGGTGACATTAACGTGCCTGATCCTGTGGCCATCAGTGTCGCCGACAACGGAGACGTGTATGTGACCCAGACACAGCGGCGAAAAATCCAGGACTTAGACATTCGCGAACACAGTCAATGGATTCCCGACGATGTTGGCATGGCCAGCGTCGAACAGAAGCGGGCGTTCTATCACAAAGTCATGGCGATCGGCGGTGACCAAATCGAGTCCGCAAAAAACGTCCAGGATGTCAATGGTGATGGCTCCCACGATTGGCGTGATTTGACGGTGATCAGCGAAAAAATTCACCGACTCGTCGACAGCGACGGCGACGGCGTTGCCGACCAAATCAATTTGTTCGCAGATGACTTTCGAACCGAGGTTACGGGAATCGCAGCCGGCGTGATGCATTGGGACGGTTCCGTTTGGGCGACCATCGCGCCGGACGTTTGGAAATTGACCGATGTCGACGGAGACGGTGTCTCGGATCGGCGAGAAATCATGGCGACCGGTTTCGGGATGCACATCGCCTACGGCGGGCATGACATGCACGGGTTGACGATCGGGCCGGATGGAAAAATCTATTGGTCGATCGGCGACAAAGGGATCGCAGTCACCAGCAAAGAAGGGAAGGTGTTCAACTTTCCCAATCAAGGCGGCGTCATGCGATGCAATCCGGATGGAAGCGATTTCGAAGTTTATGCGCACGGTTTGCGTAACGTTCAAGAGTTCGCATTCGACCAGTTCGGCAACTGGTTTGGCATCGACAATGACGCCGACAAGCCTGACGAAAAAGAACGTTTTGTGTGGATTGTCGATCAGATGGATGCCGGGTGGCGGTGCAATTACCAGTACCGCGGCGATGATTACAACCCCTGGACAAACGAGAAACTTTGGCAGGTCGCCGGACCGGATCACCCCGCGTACATCGTTCCGCCGATTCAAAACTATGTCGATGGACCGGCCGGTTTTAAATTCAATCCCGGCGGGGCGCTGTCGGCAAAATACAAAGACTACTTTTTCATGACGAGCGCTCCCAACGGGTTTCAGTACGCCTTTCGTACCGAGCCGCTTGGTGACTCCTTCCGCATGATCAACTCTCACAAAATTGGTGAGGGAGACCCGATCGTCGGCATCGCGTTCGGCGGCGACGGTGGATTGTACGGCGTCGATTGGGGCGGAGGTTATCCGTTGAACCAATCTGGAAGCGTGATTCGGATCGATGTTCCCAAGGACCAATTGAGTGACGATGACGTCAAGATTCGACAGGAGGTTGCCGAGTGGTTGGCCAAAGGAATGAAAGACCAAGAAGTCGACGTATTGGTCGGATTGTTGTCGCATGTTGATCAACGCATCCGACTGCGCGCCCAATTCTCGCTTGCAGCACGGCAAAAACTCGAAGCATTCCAGGGCGTCTTGGCCGATGAAAACTCGCACCAGTTGGCACGCGTTCACAGTGTGTGGGGACTGGGACAAATCATCCGTTCCGGCGGAGTTTCATCCGAAGTGCTATACCGATTTCTGTCGGACCGTGATCCGATCATTCGGTCCGTTGTCGCCAAGACTCTGGGTGAAACGGGCGACGCCGATCCCGAACAATTGATCAAGTTGCTTCGTGACAGTGAACTGCATGTGAAAATCCACGCCGCGTTGGCGATCGCCAGACGACCTTCCGAACAGGCCACGGAATCGCTGCTGGAAATGGCAGGTGATTTACAACGGGACCAGCATTACCTTCGGCACGCAATCGTCACCGCACTGGCGGCATGTGCACCGGCCGAACGATTGGCCGAGATGACGGATGACGAATCGGATGTCGCCCGAATCTGTGCCGTGTTAGCACTTCGACGGCAATCGAATCCGTTGGTCGCATCGTTTCTGGCGGATCCGTCGGATTGGGTCGCCACCGAAGCGGCGCGCGCGATCCACGACGACCGTTCGATCATGGCGGCGATGCCGGAACTGGCGGAATCATTGGAGCAATCTGCTGAACGCCCGTCGGCGATGACGCGACGCAGTATCAACGCCAATTTTCGATTGGGGACAAGGGTCGCATCGCAACGGGTTCTGCGGTTCGCAGCCGATGCGAATCGTCCCGAAGCAATGCGACTGGCGGCATGTCAAGCGATCGGCAGTTGGTCGTCCCCGCCCACTTTGGACCTGGTCGATGGAAGAAACCGGAAAACGGTCGACGACCGCATCATCGACATCCAACTCGCCACGTCGATTTTGACCCAACTGGTTCAACATAGCGAGACTGAGATCCGAGTTGCGGCCGTCAAAGCATCTCGGCAGTTAAAGATCCGCTTGTCGCCAGAGGCACTTGCGACACTTTCACGAGATACAGATTCTCCCGACACGTTGCGGGCGGAGGCACTTCAAACATTGGCGTCGGCGGAATCAACGACCAATAACGATGATTTGTTGGCCACGCTCGTTGCACTGGTCAAAGACCCCTCGTCTCTGGTCGCGTCGACTGCGGTGAGATTGCTGGCCGACCTCGACGCGGAAGCTGCGCTGAAAGTCATTCGAAATGAATTGCGACATGTCGCGACGCCCGTTCGACAAGCTTGCATCGCGTCGCTGGCAAAATTGAAACAGCCGGACGCCGATGACCTGCTGATCGAGCTGGCCGACCAGTTTGTCGAGGGGACGTTGCCGTCGTCGGTCCATTTGGATGTCTGGATGGCAATCAAATCGCGAGCCGATGAATCCGACGCGATCAGCCGACGAATGATGGCGATCGAAAACACTTCCGAGTTGGCGAAACTCGAATCGACCAAGTTTCGCGAGTTCGCAATGTCACTCAGCGGTGGTGATGCCCATCGCGGTGAAGCGATCTTTCGCGCCGATGTTCGTGCGCAATGCAGTCGATGTCACCGGATCGGAAAAAGCGGCAGCGATATCGGTCCCGAATTGACGAAAATCGCCAAACAGCGCGACGCCAAACATCTGCTGCGCGCGATCGTTTATCCGAGCGCCGATATCGAACCGAAATACAACACGCGATCGCTTCTGTTGGCCGATGGGAATATCGTTCAAGGAGTCATCAAAAGCGAAGACGACAAGACCACCGTGTTGATCAATTCCGAAGGCAAGGAAATCAACATCCCGAGCGATGAAATCGAAGCCGTCTCAGACGCCAAGGTGTCGCTGATGCCCGACATGACAGACGTGCTTAGCCCCGCCGAGGTACGCGACTTGGTCGCATACCTGTCGACGTTGCGTTAGCCCATCGTGAATTTTTGATTTTTGGGGTACGACGGACTTCCAGTCCGTCGAAAACGGTTGGTTGATGGCGGACCGGAAGTCCGTTGTGAAAGTCTCACTCAACCTTAAAACTAATCTGGTCAAGGCACCCACCAGGGCGTCTTTTCCGCAGGGCATTTAGTGGTGAATGTGACCACGATGATGAAGATCGTAATGCCCCGGCACATAGTCCAGGTGATTGCCGTGTGGAATCAGTGTCGGTGGGTGATAGTCGTAATGTGGTTGTCGCGGATGATAATAGCCGCCGAATGATTGCGAGTGGCCGTAGACCCGAGAGTAGTTGTAGCTGGGACGGTACGATCGGCCGTAGTAGATCGACGGGACGTTGCCCGGATAACCGCGGTAGCCATAATTCCCGATGCTGATGCTGAAACCACCGGCGTCGGCCTGGGCGCCGCCGGACAAGAAAGCAAGACCGATCGCAAGCATCGGAATGCCTGCCATTTTCAAAAGACGTGACATACGCATCATCTCCATGAGCGAGTGGATTGGGGGTTTGACGTTTCCCTCTGATGCATCGTGCATGCCAATCAAGAACCGGGGTGGGCTGGCGCCCACAAAAGTCCGTGAAACACGGTGCGAAACACTGCTGGACGGTTCAAGCCGGCACATATTAACGCGACATCAAAAAGATGGCGCCTGTCACCAGTTTGAATCCCGGAATGAGACACTCAGGAGTTACTGGGGACAAACGAGTTCGGTGTCCAAGGTGGCTGGAGATGACTGCCGACTTAGGAACAGCCCCGAAAATCAGGCCGATCAGCCACCGGGAACGACAGGCGTCTCGGATGAGTTCACCTTTGAATCAAACGAGACCGAAACAACGGGCGCTGATTGTCTGGGCGCGGTCTCTGATGCGACGATCGGGGAAGTGGTGGGTAACAACGTCGGTTCCGTTGATTGCCGATCAGTCCGGTCCCTCATCCGGGTCAACATTCGACCGTTGGCGTGCCCCAGTGCGACGCTTCCCAAATAGATTGGCATCGACGCAGCCGGCGCCAAGTTGCCGAGTGCGCTTCCGACATAGGTTCCATAGGCTGGATAGAGAATGCGATTGGCTTCGGCGATCTGGTCTTCATCGCCCGTCTTTTCCAAGTAGGAGAATGCATCTTCGGTGGCCAACGTTTCGTGCCAGATCGGGACAACGGCATAAGCGATCGAATACAAGCCTTGGTATTCGCGTCGGCTGAAATCCTTTGCGTGGCCGGCCTCGTGCAGTGCGATCGCGGGCACGTCGCTATACAGGTGAATGGTCTGCGTGTAGGGGTTGAAATGATCGCCACCGAACAGCCGACCGGGCAGCAGTGCGTCGCCGGCCACCGAAAGTGTTCCCAGGGTGTAGCGTATTGGCGCGGCGACCGAAGTGTTCTTTCGCAACCGCTTCCACTCGTCAATTGGAGCGTATTGATTGGCGCGGACTTTGACGTGGGCCAAGTTGTTGTATTCCAAGTAATCCGTCAAAGTCAGCAAGGTGCCCTCGGAGATTTTGTGCCGATCGATCCGACGGTCCCAAAGCAACAGCTTGCTGGGAATGCTGATCACATTGCCGATACCGTCGATCCATTTGTTTGGACGTCCGATTTCGACTTGGGGATCGTCGCCATTCAGCAATTCCGGGGCAACGAATTGACGCTCCACCTTGATCGGCACGGGCGCCAGGAACTGGCATCCGGATGACGACGCCAGCAACACCACCAAACTCGCCCAGCCGAAAGAACACTTCAGGGGATATCGATGCATGCTGGTTCCGCGTCGCCGTGCGACTGCCAAGTGTGAAGTTCCGATACAATCTTCCTGATATGAAAATCGGCAGCCCACTTGCAAGGCGGCAATCAACTGCTAGCGTTTTTTTCCAAATCAATTTTACGGCAGCGGAACTCGTCAAGAG
>JAGQPO010000102.1 GCA_020426665.1 Planctomycetales bacterium | reverse complement strand
CAGCGCAAAATGCCAAATAACGGCCGTCGCTGCACCACGCTAAAACTGACCGTGTTGTAGATGAGAAACATACCCACCACCAGCGCCAGCAGGCTCAGCGCCGTCAAATTCAGCTCGAAGGCGGCGGTCATTTGCTGCACGGCATTGCTGCGGGCAGATGCGGTTTCCAAGCGCACGCCCTCCGGCAAAAACGCCTCAATGCGGGCCAGATCAGCGTCGTCATTCACGATGAGATCGATGTAGGAGAGACGGCCGTTCAACCCCAAAAGCGGCTGCGCGTTGGCAATGTCGGTAAAGAGCACACCGCTCAAAGCACGCTGGTTCACTTCGTCGCCCGGCTGAAGCAATCCCACAATGCGGAACGGTACCTCCTGCCCCGCGTAATCCAGCGTAATCGTGTCGCCCAATGCCACGCCGGTAGCCTGCGCTAATCCTTCGGTCAGCAGCAGCGTGTTCGGCTCCGCCAAAAAAGCGACCAAATCGCCGATGTCGCCCCCACCCGTGTTGCCAAAATAACTGCGAAACGGCGGCTCAGCAAACAGGTCCATGCCAATCAGCCGCAGCGGCTGCTCGCCTAGCTCTGGCGACTGCACGTACCCTTCCACCACCGGCGCGGCGGGCGAAAAGCCCAGCTCGGTGCGCAAATCGGTGTAGACCACCTCGTCCAGGCCAGTGGAATCGGCCACCAGCCGGTGCGTCGTCTGCCCAGTGATGGCACTGGTGGAAAGCTCAAAAGCACGGCTGGCGGAGCCGCTGGCCAGGTCAATAGAAACCATCATGGCTACGCCGATGGCCACGCCCAGCACAAAAAGAATGTATTGAAACGGCCGTCGCGCCATCCGCCGCCATGCGGCTCGCCAAATTGGTTTGTTATGAACAGTAACTGCACTCATCTTTAAATTTCGCTCTTATTCCCACTTGTCATGCTGAACAAAGTGAAGCATCCCAACCAAGACACAGCTACTTGGAGATCGTTTTTGCAGGCATTGTTGGGCGGGATTCTTCGTTTCACTCAGAATGACAATTGTTAATTGGGCACAATAAATGGCTTGGGCACCGAATGAATCTGAGGTTGTGCTTCGGCCGTCGTCAATAGTTGGCCATCATGCACGCGGAAGACGCGGTCAGCGAAGGGCACCACTTCCGGGCTGTGCGTGGCCATGATGAGCGTCTTATTTTGCCGCCGCGTCAGGTCCAACAGCAGCTTCAGCACCCGCTCCCCCGTCTCTTCATCCAGGTTGCCGGTTGGTTCGTCGGCCAGCACCAGCGCCGGTCGCATCAACAACGCACGGGCGATGGCGACACGTTCACGTTCACCACCAGACAACTGACTCGGCAGATGTGTGACGCGGTCGGCTAGTCCAACGCTGTCCAACAATTCGGTCGCTCGTCCGATTTGCTGCTGCGACGTTTTCCCGGTTGCCAGCGCCGGAACCAAAACATTTTCAATCACGCTAAGCTGTGGAAGCAAATGATGATCCTGAAAAATGAAACCGATTTTTTGGTTTCGCCAACGCGCAAGTTCGGTGTCGTCCAAAACGAACGGGTCATCACCATCGACCATGACCGTTCCGTCGTCGGGCCGATCAAGTGTTCCCAGGATCTGCAGCAACGTGCTTTTACCGCTGCCGCTGGGTCCAACGATTGCCATCGACTGACCGCCGGACAACTGCAACGAAACGTCGCGGAGTACTTCCAGCGGCTGACCCGCGGTGGGAAAGGATTTGGAAACGTTCTGGACAGAAAGCGTTGTCATGGTGAGCAAGACCCAGCGATGTTTTCGGAACCCAAGCTTACGTCAGTCTAACAGGTAGCCGCGAGCGTGCTAACGCGCCACAGCGGCCATTCTCTCCGTGAATCGCAGCGCGTTATTTGGGTGCTGTCAGTGCGAGCGTTGCGAGACCGTAAAACGTGTATTCGACATCCGCAATGTGATCGAGTGCGAAACCAGTGAATCCGCCGCCATCGGCTTGCATCGATTCGGCGTATCGACGGACCGCAGCGACATCAACGGCGTCCGCCGCATCCAAGTCGACCAACGTGATCATTCCTGTGCAGCTGCTTAACAGATCGGCAAACGGTATCCGAGTGTTGGCCGTCAATCCACCTTCATCGGACTGCATCTCGGCCAGAAACTCGATCGTGGCGCTGCGGTCAACGTGGTCCATCGCACCGAGTGTTTTCAACGTTCCAATCGCCGCGGCGGTCGGATTCACCCCGGCGCGTTTCGCGGCTCGGATCTCCAGATAACCTCCTTCGGGATGTGCCTGTGAATCAAGAAATTGGAGCACGCGTTCCGGTTGATCCGGACGGCGGCCTAATAATTCAAGACACAACACTGACAGGAACGTTTGGTAAGTGCTGCCGGCACGTCCCTCGGGACTTTTGGCAAAACCACCATCGTCGGTACGCAGACTCTCCAGCAAAGCGGTAACGTTGTCGGCCCACTGCGTATCAAACCGATCGTCGTCGTCTCCGATGACTTGAGCGTCAACGGCCATCTCGCAAATCGCGGCGCCGAAGATCAGCGAGATCAGATCGACGATACCTTCTCGTCGATCCAATCGTGATTTCAAAAAAGCAGCAGCCGATTGACCTATCTGGGGCGTCAACGCATCCAAAATCCACAAACCACGCAGTGCAAACGCGGTGTAGTACGGATCGCTTTCACCCTCGCGACCGGCAAATCCGCCGTCGGCACGCTGCTGCAACGCCAACCAACCGGCATGCGTTTGGCGAACGGAATCGTCCAACCGCGCTGCTCCGGCGGCTAGACGGAGCGTCAAATCCTGCAAGTAAGACAGCACTCAGCTAACGCCCGCGGCGTTAAAGTAATCCGGCTCATTGCCGGCTTTCCATTTAATGTTGCACCCCAACGAAGCTCGCTGGTCGGCGCTGGGAGCCTGGCCGGAAAGCACGGCGTCGATCGCAGCCCGAAGGTCTGCGCCCGTCACCGGAATGTCGGTGCCCGGACGCGACGAATCAAGTTGACCTCGGTAAACCAGTTTCTGGTCTGCATCAAACAGATAAAAGTCCGGTGTGCACGCCGCAGCGTAAGCTTGGGCGACTTGCTGGTCGGCATCGTACACGTACGGAAACGCGTATCCTCGCGCCGCCTTCTCTCGCGACATCGCTTCGGGTGAATCGTCCGGATACTCATCGGCGTCATTGCTGCTGATGGCAACCACCGCGACGCCTTGAGGCATGTAATCATCGGTTAACGATTTCAATTGATCGGCGACATGTTTGACATAGGGGCAATGGTTGCACATGAAAATCACGAGCAATGCTTTTTCGCCCACCAAGTCGGACAGACCAACCATCCCTCCGTCGCATTCAGGTAATGAGAACTCAGGGGCCTGGGTGCCTAGCGGCAACATCGTACTAGCGGTTCGAACCATCGGAATGTTTTGGCTGCGAGGTAATTGATTGGAAACGGAAGTTTCCATGGTAGCGGATGTCGTCAAGACTTTCGGCGATTCCTGACTCCACCACGAAACTCTTGACGAGTTCCGCTACCTTAAAAAAAGAATTGGAACAAAGGACTACGCTTCATCAACGTTTGATTTTGGAGTACGACGGACTTCCAGTCCGTCGACAAGTGTCGATTTCGACTCACTGGAAGTCCGTCGTACAAGTCGCGGTTAACCCTAAAATTTAATCTGGACGAAGCACTAGTTCTTCAGGTCGTCAAGCAGCCGCCCGGGGCTGCCCATCGCGTTGTAACCGCCATCGACGTGCAGAATCTCGCCGGTGATGCCGTTGCTAAGATCGCTCAGCAAGAACGCTCCGGTTTTTCCGACTTCTTCGTGCGTGATGTTACGCCCCAAAGGCGCCATCCGGTCGTACAGCTTCAGCATCTCTTCAACGCCGGCGGCGCGTCCGGCCAAGGTTCTGACCGGGCCGGCCGAGAGCGCGTTGACGCGAATGTCGTGTGGCCCCAGGTCATAAGCTGCGTAGCGGACCGCGGCTTCCAAGGCGGCTTTGCATATTCCCATCACGTTGTAACCGGGAACACATTTTTCGCCGCCAAAATAGGTCATCGCCGCAATCGCACCGCCGCGATTCATGATCGGTTTGGCCGCATTCGCACACGCCAACAAAGTGTACACACTGACATCCATTGCCAACGCAAACCCGGCTCGGCTGGTCTCGATCGTGTCGCGTGACAGGTCATCGCGGTCTGCAAATGCAATCGAATGCAACAGGAAGTCTATTTTACCGAATTTCTCTGTCGTCTTTTCGAATACGCTGCGGATATCTTCATCTTTCTGCGCATCCATAGGCAGAAGGAAAGCTGCATTCTCGAATTTGTCGGTCAACTGTGACACGCGACGCCGATTTCGTTGGCGTTCATCGTCCGGCCGATCCGGTAAATGAGTGAATCCGCAGAGGCCACCGGCATTCATGATTTCCTGAGCAATCGCCCAGGCAATCGAGTTTTCGTTGGCGACTCCTAGGATCAGCCCCTTTTTACCCTGAAATTGCATCTCGTTCGTATTCCTAATTGAAAAGGAAAAAGTCACGTGTCGTCCACGCGCACATTGCGGGGCGGACAGAATAGCGTCAAATGGGCTCCCTCGTCTATTTGCCTGGAATCATCCACACGACACTTGCCCTACCCGAATGCTTTAATGACATCCCGTCGCTCGAACGACTCAACGGCGAAAAATCTGGACTCCATGGCAAATCAATCTTCCCCACTTCGAAATCAAGACTTGGTGAATCGGTACGGCGAATACGACTTCGCAGCGGATATTGGCCAGGCACTGCGATCACAAATCGGACGATCTTCGGTGGTTCGGCAGCTGCTGCCAAAATTCATCGCCCTACTGGATCTGGAGTCCGCAGGCCTGATTACTCAGCACCAAGGACATTGGCAGGTGGACCAATGGGCCAACTCGTCCGGGGAGAGATCACCCAGCCCTCCAGAGCCATCCCTGCCGATCGAATTAGTCAGCGACGCGATCGACCACGGAAACGGTCGAACCGATGGGGGATGGTGGGCCGTACCGTGCCAAGTTGATGTCAACGAGAACGGCACGATCGTTTCTTCACCGCTGGTCGGATGCCTGGTTTTTCAGTCCGACAACCGGGGAATCGACCCCGAACGCGTCGACCGCGTTTCCCAGTTGTTTGTCACCGCCATCACTCGAACGGAGTTGGATGCCAGACACCGCCATCGGATCGCCCAGTTGACCAGCGTATTAGAGGCGGCGGCCCGTTGGCAACAAACGCAGCTTCAAGACGCCAGCGATGAAAACACGTTGTTGCGTCAGATTGCCGATACGGCGACCAGTCTGATTGGTTGCGAACGCGCCAGCATTTTTCTGTGGGACAAACGTCGAAAGAAATTGATCGGCCGGCCCGCTTTGGGAATCAATGACCGACCACTGGAGGTTCCCGACAATGCGGGAATCGTCGGCGAGGTCTTGGCCACCAAGGAGCCACAAATCTGGAACGGAAACAGAGATGACGAATCGCGAGTGAATCGAGACGTTGACCGTTCGTTGGAATTCAGTACGCAGTCGTTGGTTGCGGTTCCGTTGATTGGTCCGCGCGGTGAAACGATCGGCGTCTTTGAAGCAATCAATCATTCCGAGAATCTGTTTGATGCCTCACACGTGTTGTTGCTTTCCGATTTGGCAACCCACGCGGCGGTTGCGATCCAAGCCCAACGTGCACAGAAATCGTTGGCTGACTCGCGCGACCGTCTGGTACGCGATGCCGCTCAAAGCACTCCGCTGGTCGGAACCCATCCGAATATCGTGGCGGTCCGAGACAGTGGAACGAAAGTCGCACGAACCGATTTGACTGTCATGATCCTGGGCAGCAATGGGACCGGCAAAGAAGTGGTCGCCCGCCACATCCATTACGAAAGTGATCGCAAGAACGGCCCGTTCATTGCCGTCAACTGCGCCGCCTTGGTCGAATCGCTGTTGGAAAGCGAACTGTTCGGCCACGAAAAAGGCTCCTTCACCGATGCCAATGCGACCCGCGTCGGCAAGTTTGAACTTGCCAGCGGCGGAACACTGTTTTTGGACGAGGTCGGTGACATGAGTCCCGGCGGCCAAGCCAAATTGTTGCGAGTGTTGGAGCAGCGCGAGGTCGTTCGCGTCGGCGGCAGCATTCCGATTCCCGTCGATGTTCGCGTCATCGCGGCGACCAACCAGCCTCTGGAACAATTGATTGCCGAAAAACGCTTTCGCGAAGATTTGTTTTTCCGCCTGAACGTGGTCTCGCTTTCACTGCCGGATCTGTCGCAACGCGGCAACGACGTATTGATGTTGGCAAATCATTTCTTGCAACACTTTTGTTACGAGATCGGTCGCAAAGTCCCCACACTATCTGATTCCGCCCAAACCGCGCTGCTGTCTCACCGTTGGCCCGGAAACGTGCGTGAGCTTCGAAACACGATTGAACGAGTCTGTTATTTGACTACGGGTGACGAAATCACCGCACCGGATTTGGAACTTCGCCCGGCGGCGGGTGCATCGTCCCAGCCCGCCGAATCAAGCCATGCGACGTGGCGTATCGATCTTCCCACATCACTCGCCGAATCAACGCGACTGTTCCAGATCGATCACATCAAACAGGCCATCGACCGGTGTGGCGGTAACATGACCGAAGCCGCGTCGAAACTGGATCTTCACCGATCGAATCTGTATCGCAAGATGAAGCAGCTTGGGATGCGTACCGGCGACGAAGAAGAATAGTCGTTGATTGCTCCGCGATCAGACGACCATAAAGATGCCTCAACGGACTGGCAGTCCGTTGTACACGTCATACTCAATCCGAGCGTTCAAGATCGTCGGGACGCCAGGTTCGTTGCTGCAACTCCGGCGTAACCACCGTCACCCGAGTTCCGCAACCAGTCGCCGCAGCTTTGGCAGAAACTGTCTTAGCGCCCGCGAGCGATGACTGAGCGCTCGTTTGACCGCCAAGTCCAACTCGGCGAACGTCTTGTGGTACTCCCGGATTTCGAACAATGGGTCATAGCCGAATCCGCCGCTGCCGGACGGTTCGCTTCGAATCACTCCCCCACAAACGCCTCCCGCGGTGATTCTTGGGTTGCCCTCGGGGTCCGACAAGCAGACTTCACAGTGGTATCGCGCCGTTCGCTTCTCGGGCGGCACGGAAGCGAGCTGGGCAAGAAGTTTGGCGTTGTTAGCTTCGTCATCGCCGTGCCGACCGGCGAACCGTGCCGAATAGACGCCCGGTGCTCCCCCCAGCGCATCGACCGACAACCCGCTGTCTTCGGCCAATACCCAGCGTCCCAGGTGCTTGGCTTGTTCGGTCGCCTTTAGCATCGCGTTTTCGACAAACGTCGTGCCCGTTTCCTCCACATCGATGGATTGGGGAATCTCGGACAGCGAATGCAAACTGTAATGCTCCGCCGGAAGCATCAGCCGCAACTCGATCAGTTTCTTTTGGTTGTTGGTACCCAGGACAAGGTCAAACATCAGGCATCAACACGCTTTGCCAATGCAAAGATCTCATCGGCGTTAAGGATGACGTCGTTGGATTCGAACAACGACCGGATCGCGGCACGATGTGTTTTCATTTTCAACCCGCCCACGCCGATCGCTCCATACCCGACGGCGGCAGATCCTTCGGCAAACGGTTTCGCTTTGTCGGTCACCGAGATCCCGCCCAGCCCGGAAGGCGGAACAGCGTTCAGATCGATTGCGACGACAAGGTTTTTGGCGCTGCAAAGGTCGGATTCGGTTGCCAGTTGGACGCCGGCCGCGCCGCAACTGATCACGATGTTCGCGTCCGCCAGAATCGCATGAACGTCATCGGGTGAATCCAATTCCGCGGCGGTCAATTTCGCGCCGATCGCCTCGCCCGCCTGTGCTGCGATGTGATCACAGGCATGCTGTGCGCGAGATCGCGCACGACTGGTCAATGTCACCGACGCACCATCACTGGCCAACAATCGTGCAACGCGTTGACCGACCGGACCGGTGCCACCAAGGACAACGGCGCGGGCGGACGACAAATCGATGTGACGAGCCGCCGCAACGACGGCCGCCGCCGCAGTCGTATTGCATCCGTTGGCATCCATCATCACAGAAACGCGGACGGGACCAAAAAAAGTATCCGTCACGCATCGCAATAAAGTTTCCGCGACCGCCACATCACTGCCACCGATAAAAATCGCGGTGTTCTTCAGGTCGTCGCCGCCGCGTGTGAACATCGCCCCATGAACAAGCGGCTCGACCGACGTCGCTTGGACGCCGGCGTATGGAACAAGATGGTCGACGTCCGAATCGATGGCGACGACTGCGTCAAACACGCTGGCATGTGGGTCGCAATCGAATTGAAAAAGAATACGCTTTGTCATGCTGCGCCACTGGTTCCCGTTGGTTTCATCAGAGGTTGACGAACACGTGGTACTCGATCCATTCCAGCCGATTCGCGCACGTGTTGGACTGAAGCGGGCGTTTGATTCGTGCGGGCGCTTGATTTGTGCGGGCGTACGATTCAAGTGACCGTTCGCTCCACGGGAATCCCCGTGGAGCTTTCGAGACGAATAAAAAAGACGTAGGCGCCTTAGAAGTTGCCCTTGAAGGGGTGCGCCGCGGAGTCTTTCTGGGCGATCATCTCCTGCGCGGTCGGCTTGCCGCCCATCGCGTTGGCCAGCGATTGTTTGACCGCTTCGTAGTTGAAGTTGTAGATCTTTTCGTCATCGTCGGCTTCGGGGTGAATGAACACACCGCAAACGCAAACCAAATCTTCGGCTTGGTCGGCGGGAATCACACCTTCGGCAACCGAATCGGCGACGGCTTTTGCCACAGCGGCTTGAGCAGGGCCGAACATTTGAACGATCTGTTTGAAACCCTTCAACGTGACCTTGGTGATCATCACCGTCGACGGTTTAACAGCGACATTGGGTGCCAAAACAGCCAACAAGTTTGTGTGACCTTCGCTTTGCGTGGAAAGAGCATTTGCGAATGCGGTGCCGACCGGGCCGTCTTTGCTGCCGATCATCAAATCGATGTGTGCGACTTCGTTGCCGTCGCCCACCAGGGCTTCACCAATGTAAAACTTCATTTCCGTGACCTGTTAAAAAGAACTTTGCGCCAGAAGACCGGTGGGGAAACACATGTCCGTTGCCCCGCATGACGCTCCGGAGAAAGATCCGGCCAGCGTCTGGGGTGGGTCTGGGGTCGCAGAAAAGCTAACAAACCGCGACGTCCATGCAAACACCCGGTCTGAATCGAAATTCAACTTCAACGGACGGTCGGGATCCCCGAACTCGGCCATCCACACCGGTCCTGGGGCCGATCGTGTTAGTCGGAGCTTCGGCACGGGCGGCCGCCGAGTCGGCTCGTCGGGCCGGTTTTTCTCCGATTGTCGTCGACGAATTTGGGGATCGCGAGACGATCCAGGCCGCCCAGCGGTGGTTCCACTTGGACGAATTACGTGATCAAAACGGTCCACAAAACTTCACCCAAATCGCCTCGGAAACCACACCGGTCGCGATCGTCGGAGGTCTGGTGGGCGGATACCGTTGGATTCGCTGCGCCCGGAATCGTTTTTTCGGAGCCGATCCGGAACAATTTGAACGATGTGGCCAACCTGACTTTTTGCGTGAAATCGCGATCGATGCCGGCGTGCAATTTCCGTTAACCATCCTGGAGGGACAAGCCAGGAAAGGTTGGTTGCTGAAAAGTTTTGACAGTTCCGGAGGCTTGGGCGTTCGGTATTGCCAAAACGATGATTCTATCCCCGCCGGTACGTACCTGCAGCAACCCCTTCATGGTCACGTCTTTGGCGCCAGCTTTGTCGGGACGGCGAGCGATGCGATTCTGGTGGGAGTTTGCCGTCTGTTAAAAAAGCGAATCGGAGATTTACCTTTTGTCTTCGCCGGCGCGGTGGGACCCTTGGTGGTCACCCCAGGGGTGCAAAGACTTTTGCAGCGGGTCGGCGACTTGTTCGTCACATCAACGGGGATAACGGGCCCGTTCAATGTGGACTTTGTGATCGCTGGAAAATCGCTTTGGCTACTTGAGATCAACCCGAGATGGAGTGCATCGATGGAGATCGTCGAACGATCGTGGAGCGAGGCGTTGGGCGAGGGCTGTTCGTTCTTCAATTCGATCGAGAATTGGCGTCGGCGGAACGAAGAACAATCATCAACGCCACAGGGGACGCGGATCGACAACCATTGCTATCTGAAACGAATCGTCTTTGCCAGAGGCGACCGAATCGTGTCCGAGTCGGACTTTCACTTACCCGACGACGATGGAACGTTGGTTTGGAAGGACGTCCCCCGCGGAACAACAAAGATCCTGCGTCACCATCCGATCGCGACCGTGATCGCCGACCTGAAACGCATGTCGCTGGCCAAAGCGTTTCGCGTTATGGTTGGATGAGTACGGTTGGATGAATTGGATGAAATTGAAACCTGAACACCGGCATTCCATCGAAGTTGCCCCCCATGCCAGATTTACCAGAGCCATTGGATGTGATCGCGGTCGGTGCGCACCCCGACGATGTTGAAGTCGCTTGTGGAGGGACGTTGGCAAAGTTGGCCGGTTCCGGTCGGCGCGTCGGCATCGTTGACTTGACCGACGGCGAACCGACTCCGTTTTCACTCGGCCCGGCAGCGCGAATGGAAGAAGCCGGCGACGCGGCAAAAGTGATCGGAGCCGTCCAGCGAATCCAGTTGGACTTTCCCAACCGCCGACTGTTCGATTGTTTTGAACATCGGATTGAACTGGCCAAAGTCTTTCGTCGCCATCGGCCGCGCATCGTCATCGGGTTCGGCGAAGGGACCCCGATGGCATCGCCGGATCACTTACAGGCCCAATTGATCACTGATGCGGCAGTCTTTTACAGTCGACTGTCGAAATGGGACGACCATTTTGATGGTTTGCCGATGCATACGATCCAGCGGCAACTTTATTTTCGGCTGGCGATGGAGCCGATGACGATCGCGGCCAATCCGTTTCATATTTTGGTGGACATCACCGAAACGCTGGACCAGAAAATCGCTGCAATGGAGTGCTACCAAAGCCAATTCGCGCACAAGAACGGGATGGCCGATCGGATTCGCGCCGCAGCCACCATGACTGGATCAATCGCCGGTGTCGCCGCAGCCGAATCGTTCGCCGCGGCAAGGCCGTTTGCGACACAAGACTTATTCGCCGCCGTCGGGTTCTAGATCGAGTGCTTCGTCAGTCTACGCGGTATGGATCGCCCGTTTGTCGACGGCCAACGCGGCTTCGTGCATCGCTTCGGCAAGCGTGGGGTGGGCGTGACAGGTTCTGGCAATGTCCTCGCTGCTGGCGCCATATTCCATTGCGGCGGCGGCTTCGGCGATCATGTCACCGGCGCGTGCGCCGATGATGTGGACTCCCAGCACGCGATCCGTCTTTGCATCGGCCAGGATCTTGACACGGCCGTCGGGCTCCCCAAGTGTTCTCGCCCGGCCATTGGCGCCGAACGGGCACACACCTTTGTTGTACGCCACGCCGGCTTCTTTCAATTCGTCTTCCATCTTTCCAACGCTGGCGATTTCTGGATGAGTGTACACGATCGCCGGGATCACGTCGTAGTTCAGGTGACTGTGCATGCCGGCCATCCGTTCGACACACACGACCGCTTCTTCCATCGCCTTGTGGGCCAACATCGCACCGCCGATACAGTCACCGGTGGCGTAGACGTTTTCGACACTGGTTTCAAAGTTTTTGCCGACGGGAATGAATCCGTGTCGATCGGTTTCCAATCCGATCGCTTCCAATCCGATCCCCTCGGTTGCCGGTCGACGACCGGTCGCCAACAAGACTCGATCGCAAGTGATCGGATCGCCATCCTTGACTTCAACAACACATTGATCGCCTTCCGCACGCGCCGATTGAACAAACGTTTTCAGGTGAAAATTGAATCCTTGTTTCTTGAACGTACGCAGCGCCAAAGTGGCCAATTCCGAGTCGATCCCGGGAAAGATTCGATCGAAAGCTTCCAAAACAATCACTTCGCTGCCAAGTCGATTCCACACGCTGCCGAGCTCCATGCCGATGTATCCGCCGCCGATCACAACCAATCGTTTTGGTACTTCGGGAAAACTAAGGGCAGTCGTGCTGTTTCCGATCCGGACGCCGTCTTCTTCGACACCGCGAAGTGACGCCGGCACGCTGCCTGGGCACAACAAAATCCGGTCCGCTTCGATCACGACAGGTTCGGGACCATCAACAACGATCGAGTTGACGTCACGCAACTTTCCACGACCGTGATACGGCGTGACTTTTTGCTTCTTGAACAACATGTCGATCCCGCCGGTCAACGTGTCGACGATCTTTTGCTTGCGGCCCATCATCGTCGCTAAATCCAACTCGATTCCTTGGATCTGCAGTCCATGGTCGCCGAACCGGTGTCGCGCCTCTTCATACAAATGGCTGGATTCCAACAGCGCCTTGCTGGGGATACATCCGACGCGGACGCAGGTTCCGCCGAATTGCGTGTTCTCGTCAATGCAGGCGGTGTCAAATCCAAGCTGCGCGGCGCGAATCGCTGCGACGTAACCTGCCGGGCCACCGCCAAGGACGACTAATTCGTGTCGGACCGTCTTCATGGGATCGTTCTTTTAAAGGGTGATTCGATAAGATTTGATTACTGTACGCCCAGACCGATTCCCGGTAAATCACGGGGTTGCCGTGAAGCCACTTGAAGGGACAATCAGAGACCTTGTGCCGCTTCACTGCAAACTCTTGTCGCGGCACCCAATTGACGCTTTTTTGCTCGATCCGTTTCGGGCGGCAATCTTAAATGCAATTCATAATCCTGGCGAAACCGCCTTGCCCAAAAAACGCATCCGTAAATACGCCGGACCGGTGCTTGCGATCGCATTGTTCGCATTGGCCGTGCGCTTACTCATTCGCGAAGCCCAACAAATCACGTGGGAAGAATTCCAGCGTGGACTGACCGGTGTTCCCGCCGGTCAAATCGCAATCGCTGCGTTTTTGATCGCGTTGAACTATGGTTTGCTGATCGCATACGACATTTTGGCGCTGCGCTATGTCGCACGCTCGTTACCCTTGCGCCGCGTTTCTCTGGTATCGATCGCGGGATTTTCGTTGGGAAACAACCTGGGCACGCTGCTGGCCGCGGCGCCGATCCGGTTCCGCTTCTATTCCCAATGGGGGCTTTCGCCTGGTCAGATTGTCGCGTTGATCTCCGTCGTCGGGCTGACGTTTTGGAGTGGATGGTGGTTTTTGGGTGGAATGGTATTGATTTGGGTTCCGGTTCAATTGCCGCCTGACGTTGCGCTTCCGCTGGGAACCCAGACATTGGGAGCCGTCCTGATTTCCCTGGCCATCACCTACTCGCTGGTGTGTTTTTTATGGCGCAAACCTTGGCCGATCGGAGAGTTGCACCTGCGTCCCCCGCGTCCCGGTTTGATGTTCGTCCAGGCTTCGGTGGCGGCCGTCGACTTGTTGATCTCCGCGACAGCGTTGTACCTGGTTTTGCCTGGCGACTCGGTCGTTCCATTCGCACAGGTATTGGCGGCTTATTTGGTCGCCATCGGTGTCGCGATGATGACCCAGGTTCCGGGCGGGTTGGGGGTTTTAGAGGTGATCCTGCTGACGCTACTCAAGGGGACCGTCGGCGACACGGTCTTGGCATCCGTTTTAATTTTCCGAGTCCTATATTATTGGTTACCACTGTTGGCGGGGATGATCGCGTTGGTCGGCTACGAGATTCACAGCGGTGCCGTTGCCGCCAGAGTCGCCCGAGGGCTTCAGGTTCCCAGTGATATCGGTTCTGCTGAACCGATTCCGGAAAGCGAACTTTGAATCGAGTACAATGCAGACAGCGATTCGAGTCGGTTGACGACTAAGATTCGGATCGCGCCTCCACAGCTTCCCACCTCCAATACCACCGTCCGCGATGCGTCGATTCATTACGCGAGTCTCCGCGTTCATTTTGATCGCGGCTTTTGCCGCGTCCGCTCCACACGCCGACGAGCTTCCCAGTTCAACCGATCCCGATCGTGTCGATACCGACCAGACACACTTGGCACATTCCGAGCGTCCCAATTTCAATCGTGACGTTCGCCCAATACTTGCCAAACATTGCTTGACCTGCCACGGCCCCGACGAAGACGCCCGCGAGGCGGATCTGCGTTTGGACACGCAATCAGGTTCACGCACGGACTTGGGCGGATACCAGGCGATCAAACCGGGTTCGATCGACGAAAGCGAACTTTACCTTCGCATCACAACTGACGACCAAGACGTGCGCATGCCGCCGGCCGACTCGCATGCCCCGCTGGCCGCCGGTGAAATCGCCACCTTGCGCGCATGGATTCTGTCCGGCGCGCTGTATGAAGAACATTGGTCGTTCCGGCCGACGCGGAATCCGAATCCGCCAACAGTGACCGACGCACAATGGTGCCGCGGCCCGATCGATCGCTTTACGCTCCATCGAATGGAACAGGCTGGATTGTCACCCGCCGCTCCGGCCGACAAAGTGACAATGATTCGGCGTGTCTATCTGGATCTGGTCGGTACCACGCCTTCGCCGGAGGAAGTCGAGCGGTTCCTCGCCGATCAACACGTTGATGCCTACGAACGGTTGGTCGATCGGTTGCTCGCCTCGTCGCAGTACGGCGAACGATTCGCCCGGACTTGGTTGGACCTGGCGCGATACAGCGATACGAACGGATATGAAAAAGATCGCCCAAGAACCATGTGGCCCTACCGCGACTGGGTCATCCGCGCCCTGAACGATGACATGCCGTTCGACCAGTTCTCGGTGGAACAGTTGGCCGGCGACATGTTGCCCGATGCGTCACGCGACCAACGCATCGCGACCGGTTTTCATCGCAACACGATGTTGAACGAAGAAGGCGGAATCGATCCGTTGGAGTATCGCTTTTATGCCATGGTTGATCGCGTCGCAACGACAGGCACCGTATGGATGGGATTGACGACCGGCTGCGCACAATGTCACACGCACAAGTACGACCCGATCACGCAAACGGATTACTATTCACTGATGGCGTTGATGGACAACGCCGACGAGCCGGAACTGAATGCCGACCCGAAAAGCGTTTTGGAGCAACGTCGCGACATCGAATCACAAATCGACCACATCGAACAAGATGTCGTTCGACGCCTGATCTTGGACGATTCGGGGATGCCGCGGATGGAGTCCTTCAAAGAATGGTTGCAGGAACAAATCCGGCAAGCCTCGACGTGGCACACGGTTTCGCCGACGGAGTGTGAATCGACGATGCCGACGCTGGTGGTGCAACCGGACGGAGACGTATTGGCCTCCGGTGACGCAACAAAACGCGATGTTTACACGTTGACCATGCCGCCGCTTGATTTGGATCAACCGGTCACTGCGATTCGAATCGAAGCGTTACCACACATCTCCTTGCCCGCAAAAGGTCCCGGGCTGGCGTTTTATGAAGGACGTCGCGGTGATTTCTTTCTTAGTGAATTGGAACTTTCCAAGCAGGATGTGAAAATTGAACTGACCGCCGGAACAACATCCGTCGACGGTGCCGACAAGCCCAACGGGACAACGTTTCCAGGGAACGTGCTGGACGGCGACGGTTCGACCGGATGGTCGATTCCGGGTGACGCCGGACAAAGTCATCGATTGGTCATCCCGCTGAAAGTCCCGACAAAACTGGACTCGCCGTGGACGATCGAAATGTTGTTCGAACGTCACTATGTCGCCGGACTTGGGCATTTTCGAATCGACGTGACGACCGACGACAATCCAACCGCAATGTCGGTTCCTACGAATTTGCAACCAGCTTTGCTGATTGCGAAAGAGATCGGAGTCGTTCGCGATGGAAACTTGAACGACCTGGCCGTCCACTATTTGCGTGTTTCGCAGCAGATGGCCGAACACCGAAAGCCCATCGATCAGTTGCAGAAGCAATTGCCGGACGACATTCGCACTTTGGTAATGCAAGAGCGGCCGCCGACGAATCCGCGCGTGACAAAGCGACATCATCGCGGCGAATACTTGCAACCAAAAGAACAGGTCGCTGCGGCCGTTCCGCAAGTGTTCCGTCAGGACTCTGACGAATCGCCCGGTAATCGACTTGATTTAGCACGCTGGTTGGTCGGCAAACAAAACCCGTTGGTTGGCCGGGTCACGGCGAACCGCGCCTGGAGAGAGTTTTTTGGTACAGGAATTGTCCGAACGGCGGGCGATTTTGGAACCCAAAGCGAATCGCCGTCGCACCCCGATCTGATCGATTACTTGGACGCGCGTCTGCGTGACACGTCACCACAAGGCGACCGATGGTCGATCAAACGACTTCACCGAGAAATCGTCACCTCGTCAACCTATCGACAATCAACCGCAGCGGCTCCGGCTACCGACCCGGACAATCGTTTGTTGTCAGTGTTTCCATACCGCCGTTACGACGCCGAGCGAATTCGCGATTTATTTTTGTCGGCCGCCGGACTGCTGGCCCGTGAGTTGGGTGGCCCAAGTGTTTATCCACCCCAACCGATGTCGGTCGTTCAAATGGCCTATGGGAACACTTCTTGGCCCACATCCGTCGGAGCGGAACGCTATCGTCGATCCCTGTACACGTACAGCAAACGAACCGCGCCATTCGCCGCTTATACAACCTTCGACGCACCGTCGGGCGAAATCTGTATCGCCAGACGTGACCGCAGCACAACGCCGCTTCAGGCGCTGACTTTGTTGAACGACGAAATGTACTTGGAAATCGCTGAGGGATTGGCCGAACAAGCGATCCGGGACGTTCAGGGACAGATCGGTTCGGCAGACGACCGTGATGTCGCGCGACGACTGTTCAAACGTTTGCTTGTTCGCGATCCCACCGCGGACGAATTGGATTCGATCATGACGTTCTTCCACAACCAAACCGATCATCCGCGACCTTGGATGTTGGTCGCGCGAGTCTTAATGAATACCGATGAGGCGATCACCACGCCATGAACTTGAAAGAAATCACTCGCCGGCAATTGTTCGGCACCTGTGGGATAGGAATCGGCAAAATCTCACTGGCAACACTGCTTGCGCGAGACCTGGGCGCGGCAGAACCGACGCCATACGTTGCATCCCCCAGCGCTGCATCCCGGAACGATTGGCCGCTGGGTGGATTGCACCATCCGGCCAAGATCAAACGCGTCATCTATTTGTTCATGGCCGGCGCTCCCAGTCAGTTGGACCTGTTTGACCACAAACCAAAACTGACCGAGCTAGAAGGCAAACCGATACCCCCTTCGGTGATCGCAGGCCAGCGTTACGCGTTCATTCAACCCGGTGCCGCTGTTTTGTCACCGCGTTTCAAATTCAAACGATTCGGCAAATCGGGCGCCGAAATTGCCGAAACGCTGCCCCACCTCGGTGAGATCGCGGACGATGTTGCCTTCATCCGAAGCGTTCATACCAATCAATTCAATCACGCGCCGGCGCAAATCTTGGTGAACACGGGCAGCCCGATTCCCGGTCGGCCGGCGATGGGGTCTTGGCTGACATATGGACTGGGCAGCGAAGCCGATGACTTGCCGGGTTTTGTCGTTCTGAAAAGTGGCGGAAACCTGTCGGGCGGTGCGGCGATGTGGAGCAACGGTTTTTTGCCGGGAGAACACCAGGGCGTCCCGTTTCGATCCAGCGGCGATCCCATTTTGCATGTTGCCACCCCAAGCGGAATCAGTAAGCAAACTCAGCGGGCGACGTTGGATTTGTTGGCCGACTTGAATCGCCGTCGTAAACAAACATTGAACGTCGACGGCATCAGTTCACGAATTGAGTCGTATGAGATGGCGTATCGAATGCAAACCCGGGCGCCGGAATTGATGGATTTTTCGAGCGAATCCGACGACACTCTGGCGATGTACGGAACCGACCGCAACGACGCCGGATCTTTCGCAAAAAACTGTGTCCTTGCCCGTCGTCTTGCCGAACGCGGTGTACGTTTCATTCAACTCTATCACGCCGGTTGGGACCACCACAGCAATGTCGAAGGTGGGTTGAAGAGTCAATGCAAGGCGACGGATCAGGGATGTGCGGCGTTGGTCAAGGACTTGAAACGCCGCGGCATGTTAGATGAAACACTGGTCGTTTGGGGCGGAGAATTCGGGCGAACGCCAATGGTCGAAGCCAGCGCCGCACTGGGGCGATCGCTCGGGCGCGATCACCACCCCCAGGCGTACACGATGTGGATGGCCGGCGGTGGTATCCGAGCCGGACAAACGATCGGCAAGACAGACGACTTGGGTTTTCATCCCGTCGAAGATCCCGTACACGTGCACGATATACAAGCCACCATCCTGCACCAGTTGGGGATCGACCACGAGCGTCTGACATTCACGTTCGCCGGCCGACCCTACCGATTGACCGATATCCACGGCAACGTCATTGACAAGCTGGTCGGGTGAGCGACGTGGCAACGATATTCCGCAACACTTTTGTCGGACTACTATGGATTTCCGTGACGTCGGTTTACGCAGCCGAGCGAGTCCAATTCCAACGTGACATCGGGCCGTTGTTGCAAAAGCACTGCATCGGATGTCACGGCGCCGACGAACAAAATGGCGGTCTTCGATTGGACCACCGCGATGGCGCATTTGCCCACACCGATTCGGGCGACTCCGCGATCGTTCCGGGGAAGCCGGACCAGAGCACCTTGTTATCTCGCGTCACATCGACCGACGAAGACACTCAAATGCCGCCGGAGGGAGATCGGCTTTCAAAGGAAGACGTCGATTTGCTGCGTCAATGGATCGCATCGGGCGCTTCATGGCCGGCGGATGATGTCCAGCACGAATCATCGCTACCCGAAACCGACCATTGGGCGTTCCAACCGATTCAGAAACCGTCGCCCCCATCGGTCCGTGATACAACTTGGCCGCGCGGCGACTTGGATCGATTCATTCAAGCTGGGCGCGAAGCGGCAGGTCTGGCAGTCACCACCGATGCGACACCAACCGTTTTGATCCGCCGCGTCAGCTATGCCCTAACCGGATTGCCGCCCACGATTCATGAAATCGATACGTTCCAACATCGAACCGAAGTCATCGGCGTTTCGGCAGCCGTGACTGAACTGGTTGACGAACTATTAAGTCGGCCCAGTTACGGCGAGCGGTGGGGACGGCATTGGATGGATTGGGTTCGATACGCCGACACGGCCGGCGACAATTCGGATTTCCCGATCCCTCAGGCATATCTCTATCGCAACTACATCATCGAATCCCTGAACAATGATTTACCGTACGACCGTTTTGTGACGGAGCAGATTGCCGGCGACTTGTTGCCCGCGGACACCCTTGAAGAACGTAATCGGCAAACGATTGCAACCGGCTACCTTGCTATGGCCCGGCGGTTCGGGTCGTTGGTCGAACGATACCCGTGGCACTTGACCATCGAAGATACGATCGACAACGTCGGTCGCACGATGATGGGGATGACGCTGGCGTGCGCTCGATGCCACGATCACAAATTTGATCCCGTCAGCACGAGGGACTATTACGGACTGTATGGAATTTTCTCCAGCACTCGCTATCCGTTCCCGGGTCTCGAATTATTTCAAACACAGCGTGACTTTATCAGCTTGCTTGATGAATCCGAAACCCGGTCCAAACTGATTAAATTTGAACCGGAAACGAAGAAGCTTTCCGACGAACTCGCGCAGCAACTGAATCTTTGTGAAAAGAGATCGTTGGAGAACGCGGAGCGAGAAAAGGATTGCACGCTGGATCAAAAGCGACAGATGCGCGACGAGTTAGACGCCATGCTGATCAAGGCGCGAAAGGCCGGCGAAAAACTGGCGGACCACTTGCGCAAGCTGCCAGAGATTCCGACTGCCTACGCCGTCGCCGACGGAAATCGCGACGGAATAAGCTTCGCCGACGCCCGTATCCAAATCAAAGGTGAACCTACCCGCCCCGGCGCCGTCGTCCCGCGTGGTTTCCCGGAAGTCTTGGGCGGATGGAAACTCGATCAAACACTGGCTGAATCAACCAGCGGTCGAAGACAATTGGCCCAGTGGATCACGCATCGCGACAATCCGCTGACCGCTCGTGTCATCGTCAACCGCGTCTGGCAACGCCATTTCGGCAGCGGAATCGTGCCCAGCACCAGCGATTTTGGTCTCCGCGGTGAACTGCCGACGCATCCCGATCTGCTGGATTGGCTGGCGAGGGACTTTATGGATCATGGCTGGTCGTTGAAACATTTACAACGGCGGATCGTGACCTCGCACACGTATGCGTTGTCCAGCATCAGCGTGCCAGAGAGTCTCGCAGCCGACCCGAACAATCATCTTCACTGGCGATTCAATCGGCAACGGATGGATGCCGAATCAATTCGCGACACCGTTCTATTCGTCGCCGGAAATCTTGACACGACTCCACAAAGCGAACCGTATCCGTTCCCGCCCCGGTCGCAATGGAAATTCACGCAGCATCACCCCTTCAAAGATGACTATGACAGCAACAAGCGAAGTGTCTATTTAATGACCAAACGTTTGACGGCCACACCCTATTTGCAAACCTTTGACGGGCCCGACCCAAACGCGTGCACCAGCAATCGCGACCAATCTGTCACCGCGTTACAGGCACTCTATTTTGTCAACGACGATTTTATGCACGAACAATCAATGCATTTTGCCGATGCTGTCGTCAAGCGGCCCCTCAGCCGCCAGAATCGTATCGACTTTGTTTTCAAATCGATTCTGTGTCGACCACCCAGTTCGGAAGAATGCCAGATGATCCGGGAGCACGTGTCAAACGTTAAAACACGTTTGGGTGCAAATGCGAGCCAGGAAACCGATGCCTGGGCGAGTGTCACCCGAAGTCTGTTTCGCCTCAATGAATTCCTTTACATCGATTGAATGATGCATCAATCCAATCCAAATCGAAGAATGCTGCTGCGGTCGATGGTCGGTGGTTCATTGTTGATGCCGGGAATCGTCTCGCAGTTGTTGGCACAGGAAAACGATCCGTTGGGTCCCAAACCGACGCACCATCGACCTGTCGCCAAGAATGTGATTTTCATTTACGCCACCGGCGGCGTGTCCCATATCGACACGTTTGATCCCAAGCCGACCGACAACGGTCGCGACGGCAGCGGCAAAGATCGTTTGATGGGCAATCTGTTTGGCGCGATGCCGAACCCGCGATGTGGCACCATGGTCAGCAATCTTTTTCCACACGTCCGTGACGTGATGGATGAAATCTGCCTGATCCGATCGATGAAAGCATCCCACTTTGATCACTCCGAAGCGACGCTGGGCATGCATACGGGATCGCCTACGTTTGCCAGACCGAGTATGGGATCATGGATCAGTTACGGACTCGGAACCGTCAATCAAAACCTACCCGGCTTCATCGTCATCGCTCCGCATTTGCCGTATGGCGGGACCCAGGTTTACGCCAGCGACTTTTTGCCCGCTTTTCATCAAGGGACACGCGTGTTGCCGGGCGACAACCCGATCGCAAACCTGAAAGCGCCAGGGCAAACCGGTGATCTTCAAGATCTCGAATTCGACCTGGTCAATCGTTTCAATCAACGTCATGCCCGACAGCATCCCGCCGACAGCGCGCTTGCGGCACGCATGAAGTCATTTGAAACCGCCTTCCAGATGCAACAAGCTGCGCCCGAGGCGTTTGACATCGATCAAGAACCGGAACACATTCGGCGGCTATACGGACTGGACCGCAAAGCCAAAGGGCCGGGCGCCGATTTCGCGTGGCAATGCCTGGTCGCTCGCCGGTTGGCCGAGCGCGGGGTGCGATTCATCGAATTGATCGACACGGGATCACGTCCCAACTGGGATTCGCACGGCG
>JAGQPO010000101.1 GCA_020426665.1 Planctomycetales bacterium | reverse complement strand
TTGACTCAACGCAAAATGAATCCGGGCAAAGCGTTAATCCTCCATCCAACCGAGCCCACCAAGTACATTTTTTCTTCGCTGTCGCGCACGCGACCGCCCGTGGAACGATTAGAATCTTAGATCCCCGAAATCTGACCCTCCCCTCGGCCCGCTTCTTAGAGCCACGCCATGATGCGTCCCCATCAAACTTTCAATGCGATTTTGTTTCTGTTTTTGACCGCCGGATGCGTTTCCGTCTCGGCCCAGGAAAAGACCTTCGAAAAGTTGTTTAACGGGTCGACACTGGATGGTTGGAAGCACAGTGGAAACTGGATCGTCCAGGACGGCGTGATCACGCGAACCGGCAAAGGCGGATCGCTGGTCTACGACGCAGCAAAAGTTCCCGATGATTTTGAATTGCGATTCCAGTGGAAGGTTGCCGCGGGCAGCAATAGCGGGGTGTATTACCGGCCCGGCCAATACGAATACCAGATCCTGGACAATTCAAAACACGCCGACGGCAAGAACCCGCGGACCAGTGCGGCGTCACTTTACTTCTGCCTGCAACCATCCGCCGACAAAACGAATCCGGTTGGCCAATGGAACGAAGGTCGTGTCGTTTGCAAAGGCACCGTCATCCAGCATTGGCTGAACGGGACGAAGGTCATTGACTTTGATTACACCGATCCGAAATGGGCGTTCAACGTCGACATGCTGAAGCAGCGCGGCGGTGACGTTGCTGCCCGTGGAGCCAACCTGAGCTTCCAAGACCATGGCGATCCTGTTTGGTACCGCAATGTTCTGATGCGAAGCATTCCCGCCGACGAGGACATCGGGCACAGTGACGTCGTCCCCCAACCGATTGCGTCCGATGTGCTGGATGCCGAGGCAAAAAAATTGGCCGGAATCGTCGCCCGGCGTGAAGCCGCAAAGGCCAAGGCAAAACAAACAGCAAACGAATCGGATCAACAAGCCGCCGAGCCGACCGCCAAGAAACGCCCGAACGTACTGTTCATTTTGGCCGACGATCAATCTCCCTTTGATCTTCAGGTCTACGACAAGAATTCAAAACTTCAAACGCCAAACCTGACTCGGCTGGCTTCCGAAGGCATTGTGCTCGACGCGGCCCATCATATGGGATCGTGGTCCGGTGCCGTCTGCACACCGTCGCGTCACATGATCATGTCTGGACGAAGCGTGTGGCACCTGCCCAACCGCGGAAAAGTCAAACAAAACCCGAACGCCGACAATCAACGCATGGTCCCTTCGGATCTCGCGGAATACACGATGGCAGCTGTGTTTAATCGGGCCGGCTACGACACGATGCGGACCTGCAAAAAAGGCAACAGCTATGACGCCGCGAATAAAATGTTCACCATCGTTCACGAGGCGACCAAACGAGGCGGAACCGACGAAACCGGAAGCGCGTGGCATGCCGATCGAGTGTTGGACTATCTGAATCAACGTGAAACATCAAAAGACTCCGATCCGTTCCTGATCTACTTTGGTTTTTCGCATCCGCACGACACCCGTGACGGAAAATCGGAACTCAATGCAAAGTACGGCGCGACCAACCATACCGATAAAGACTCGCGGCCGCCGGCCAACCCGAAACAGCCACAACTTCCTATCAACTACCTTCCCGAGCACCCGTTCCCACACGGACATCCGGGGTTACGGGACGAAGAAAAAGTAAGCGGTGTATGGAAACGACGCGACGAAAACACGATCCGAAACGAATTGGGACGTGAGTTCGCCTGCAGCGAAAACATCGACGACCAAATTGGACGCGTGCTGAAGAAACTTGAATCACTCGGCGAACTTGATAACACGTACATCTTCTACACCGCCGATCATGGCATGGCCATCGGTCGACACGGATTGCAGGGAAAGCAAAACTTGTACGAACACACGTGGCGGGTTCCGTTTATTGTCAAAGGCCCTGGTATTCCCGCGGGAACCCGAGCACCCGGAAACATCTACTTGATGGATGTCCTGGCAACCCTCTGTGACCTGACCGGCGTCGATACCCCGGCAACAAACGAAGGCACCAGTTTCGCACCTGTTCTGTTCGGCAAAAAGCAAACCATTCGCGACACGCTGTTCGGAGTCTATTGCGGCGGCACCAAACCCGGAATGCGTTGCGTCAAACAAGGCGATTGGAAATTGATCAAGTACGACGTGCTGGACGGCACCGTCCGCCAAACCCAACTGTTCAACTTGGCCGACAACCCCAACGAATTCTTGACACAACATCATGACGACGCGCTGACCAAGCAGGTCGGAACCCATCCCCGAGAGGATCAAATCAACTTGGCCGATGATCCACGCTACAAAGACCAACGAATCAAAATGGAGAAACTTCTACTTTCAGAAATGCAACGACTGAATGATCCCTATCGCCTGTGGGATCAACCGCAATCTGCCAACTAACCGACGGGCGAGAAAAAATGTATCTGCACCCTATGTTTCAATTGACCAAGTATTCTTTGCGACCGTCCCGGTTTGTCGCCTTCGTCCTGTTCCTGGCAACCTTTGCCCCGCCTTTGACCGCCCAGGAAGACTCATCCGTCAAACAGCAAAGTCCGAGTGACACCCATTTCCCCGTCGCGACCGTGTTTCAATCCGGCGACAACGGCTACATGGTGTTTCGGATTCCTGCCGTCATTCGCACCGCGGGCGACGGTTTGTTGGCATTTTGTGAAGCAAGACAAGGAGGCGATGCCAGCGAAATCGACCTGGTGATGAAACGTTCCACCGACGGTGGAAGATCTTGGGGAGCACTCATTGTCGTTCAGGAAAGCAGCGACTTTAGAGAGTACTTTTCCGGTGACGTTCCAGCGATCACGATCGGTAATCCGGCTCCCGTGGTGGACCTTCTTGATCCTGATCATCCCGGTCGAATTTGGTTGCCGTTCACGTTAGAAAATGACCGCGTGTTTGTGATATTCTCTGACGACGATGGCGCCACTTGGTCGCCGCGCCGGGAAATCACCAAGGACGTCAAAAAGGAAGCGTGGGGCTGGTACGCAACCGGACCGGTGCATTCGATCCAAATCCAACATGGTCCGCATCGTGGTCGTTTGGTGATCCCAACCGATCATCGTCTTGGTGAAGACGGAAAAGACGGCGGTGACCTGGGGGCGCACCTGATCCTTAGTGATGATCATGGGAAATCATGGCGACTCGGTGCCGTCGACGACACCTACAAAGACGGAATCGGCGCAAATGAAACCACTGTGGTCGAACTTCCCGATGGAACGCTGTACATCAACACGCGCAACCAAGCGGGTGAAGCTCCCGAATCTCGCGGCGAATCATTCAGTCGCGACGGAGGCGAATCCTTTCAATCCGGTCGCCCCCAGTGGAAAGCATTCCGCCCCGCGCCGGCAATTCTGGATCCGCCCGTCGTACAGTGCTCGTTGTTGAACGTCGCGGACAAAATGATTGTGTTTTCCGGGCCAGACCAAAACGGCCCCAGCGGAAAAGGACGCAGTGATCTGCGATTTCGTTACTCGATGGATCAAGCCGAATCGTGGATCGACGGCCCGCTGATTCATACCGGACCGGCGGCCTACAGTGACCTTGTTCTGATCGACGATGACACGGTCGGCGTCGTGTTCGAAAACGGCGACGCGTCCGGAAAAAATGCTTACCAACGCATCAGCTTTGCCCGTGTAAAAGTCACCCAGTAGCCGTTGATCATCCGCCCTTTCCGTGAACTCTTCCGTCCATCCAATTCAGCACGCAGCCATGGTTAAATTCAATCGACGATGGGCCCTGACCTGTGCCGCCGCAAGCCTTGCCTGCGCCACCATTCGCGCCGACCAGAATCCAAACACCGCTTCGATCGGTTTTGGTTTTGGCACCTACGGAATGAAAAGCCTGTCGACGCCGGACGCGATCCGGGTCTGCGCAGAAATCGGCTATGACGGCATTGAGTTCGCTTTGTTTGACGGTTGGCCGACCGAGCCGACGTTGTTGTCGAAAGATGATCGCGATGAAATCCGTCGACGGCTGATCGAATCAAAGCTGGCGGTTCCATCGCTGCTGGAAAACCTGCCTTGCTTGCGCACGGACGAACAACACAGCCAGAACTTGGAACGACTGAAACGTGCCGCCGAATTGGCACATGAACTCTCACCAGGCTCCCCGCCGGTCGTACAATCAATCGTCGCCGGCAAGACGGCCGATTGGGAACAAACAAAAAATCGGCTTGTTGATCAACTTGCCGACTGGTCCAAAATCAGCGAGACAAGCGGCACGACGATCTGTTTTAAACCGCATGCCGGACATGTTGTCCATACACCCGAACGTGCATTGTGGGTCCATCAACAGATCAACAGCCCGCGGTTGAAGGTGGTTTACGACTACAGCCACTTCTCCCTCGAAGGCCTGTCGCTTACCGATAGCCTTAGACAACTCTTGCCGATCACGGCTTACGTTCAAGTCAAAGACAGCCGGGGAACGCCGGCCAAGCACGAGTACTTGCTTCCGGGTGATGGCACGACAGACTACACCGAACTTCTCCGCGAACTCAAACACGCCGGGTACAACGGATTCGTCAACGTCGAAGTCAGCTCTCACGTGCATCGCAAACCAGACTACCAACCCGTGCCGACTGCGAAACTGTGTTATCAACGGTTGGCGCCGTTGTTTGATCAAGCCGGCGTTCGGCGACGACAACGATCATGATCTTGGCGTTCACCGTTTCTTCCGACGCGAGCCCTACGTCACCAGTAACGTTTCAACAGCTTCCACCGCCGACTTAAATCTCTGGTCCCAATCGCCTCGCAACACCACAAAGCGTCGACCATTCTGCCGTAACACCGATTCACAGCGGTCAAAGAAATTACGTCGATCATTGGGAAGATACCTAACCTGGTCCTCCACCCAAGGCACGTCAACATCGGTCAGCAAGTACAAATCGTACTGGCGTTGTCCGGCCAGCTCATTAACCTCCTGGGGACAATTCCCAAACAACCATTCGCTCCAAATCGTCGTCAGCAACAAATCTGTGTCGCAAAACAATACACGATTGGCGGTTCGTGCGAGTGCGTCTTCGCTGGCGGCTTGCCCGCGCGCGATCCGCACAATGTCTGACGCCTCGATTCGCCCGTTCTGAGACTCGATCAGCGTCCGCGCATACTCGGGGACCGCGATCGATTTGAAGTGATTTGCCAAACCCTTGGCAAGCGTACTCTTGCCCGTTGACTCGGGTCCAAAAACACAAACTCGCCGGACAAAATGACTTCGAACGCAGGGCGGCAAGTATTCCCAACATGCCAGCGGACTCTCCCGAACCTTTGTACCGCTGATCGGCATCACCGACCGATCAACGTCGACCTGCACAAACTCGGCGCCCAACACTTCCGCCAACTTCCAACCGTAGTCCTCCGAGGCAAAAACGTAATCCAGTGTCGGCGGCAGCAGCGGTCGCAACGCGTCATGCCACAGTTTCCAAAAATCGGCGTGCTCACTTGGATCTTGCGGCAACTCCTGGTCCAGGTGAACCACCCGGGTTCCCGTTCCGGCAAACAATTCCTTCATCCATCCGAATCGCTTGACTCCGGAAATCGGCTCCGCTGCGAGCGTACCGACGACGACGGTTAAATCGTCGACGTAGTTACGGGCGAAATCGATCAGGTACGCATGCCCGAGATGCGGCGGAAGAAACTTACCCAACACCATCCCCGTCGTCACGCCACCACTCCTGTGTCTGAATCAAGCATCACGCGAACCATTCGATCTAACAACGCATCATCGGCGAAAGGGATCCATTCGTCAAAGGTCATCAATACTCGTTCCGCTTCACGAGCATCAAATCGAGTGTTCGTCGCCAGGAAAAGATCCAAAGAACGATCACATGATTGGTCCCACGCGGAAACCTTGGCCGGCTGATCATCACGACCAGTTCGAAATCGAAGCGCCAGACATGCCGCCGCGACATCAATCGCTGGTTGACCATCACGGGACAAGTTTTCTTGGTAGCAGCCTGCGGATTGAAAAAACAAATCCGGTTCCTCCGCATCCAAGACGATCCCCGACCGCCGCATCGCGTCGATCCAGCGGGACATCGTGACTGATTCCGGTCCGCAAATGTGGAATGAACCGGTGTGGTTCCCCAGTGCCAAACGCACCGCAGAGCGTGCGGCAACATCAACCGGCGTGACATCGAAACACAGTTCTTCGATCCCGGCAGGGTACTTCCCCAACCTCGCCAGCCCGCGCGTCAGCATCCCCAGTTGATCTTGTGGCGGACCAATGCCCCGCTGCGTGTCTCCGGTCAGCAAACCAAACCGAATCAATGTCGGCGACGGCGTTGGGGCGATCGTCCATAACAGCCTCTCCGCAGCCCACTTTGATTGCCCATATCCGCCAAAGACATCGGCGGATTGATCCAACCGATCTTCCTCGACATAACATCGCTGACCGCGATTGGTCGATGCAAAGACGGAAAGTGTCGACGCATACCGAATCGATTTCGGGCGTCCCTCCGCGGCAAATCGCGCGATCTCCAAAATCGAATCGAAGTTCGCCGGACGCAATGCTTCAAAATCTTTCAACAGGTGAACTTCGGCCGCACAGTGAAAAACATCGGAGACGCCATCGGTTAACCGCGCCCATTGCGATTGACAAAGTCCCAACCTCTCCCGACAAATATCACCGCAAACAACATCGATCCGTGACGCATCGCGTTGGCCAACAGGACCGAGATACCGGCAGCGAGACGACTGGATTCGCGAGATTCCGTGATCGCGGTCAACCGATCGAACCAGACAAACAACGCGCAGCCCGGCATCTTGGCGGAGCAGGTTCTCCAAAACCCACGTCCCTAAAAACCCGGTCGCTCCGGTCAACATTACCACTCGTTCGCCGCCCATCACCGGCACGTGATCTCGTCGCCGCGGCGATTGTTTGGCCGTGGCGGCCACGATCCGGCTGAGTGCCTCGGTCGACATCACCACATTGCCTTCGCTTTTGGAAAGACATTTGCCGAAACTGCTGTGCTGCAAATCCGCCAATTCGATCGACAGCCCCCGCTCCCTCGCCGCCGCCAGGATTTCCATTGCATCCAAGGAACTGCCGCCGCAACTTGCCAGCGAATCATTCATTCCAAAGTTCCCATGCCCCAAGATCCTTGTCCAAATTTCGTGAAGCACCTTGGCCGCCGTGCCGTCAGTTTCCGGAACGTCAGACTCGGGACAATCCATTCGCGATCCTTCAGTCACCAGAGACCGAGCGAGTCCAACATCGTTTTTTCCCGCCGCCGTTTTGGGAATCGATTCGACAACGGTTATCGTTGCAGGGACCAACCACCTGGGCAACTCTCGGGCAAGCCTACCGCGTATAACATCGACGTCTAATTCGTTTCGACGATCCGACGCAACCAACGCCGCGATCGAAACGGTTGCCCCCTGTTCGTCTTTAACGGGAAAAACCATCGCGTCGTCGATGACCGATTGGCGGAGAAGAGATCGCCGGATCTGCTCTGGTTCAACCAGCTTTCCGAGTAACTTGAATTGTTGATCCAATCGTCCGAAAAAGTGGCATTCACCTGATGCGTCGACTCGCACGTGATCGCCCGTTCGATACCAACGAGTTCCAGAATGCATCACAAACTTTCGGTCGGTTTGCTCAGGATCACCGACGTAACCGATGGCAAGTCCAGGTCCCGCAATCCAAAGTTCTCCTTCGGTCGGCTCGGACGCGTCAAGTGGCTCGATCCGATAGATCATGCCTGCGATCGGCGTTCCAAGGCTGGGCGTAATGCCGGATCGACAACTCGCAATGCTGGTACAGATTGTCGCTTCGGTCGGCCCGTAAACGTTAAATAGATTGAGTCGTTGTGAGAACCAATCAATCCCCGCTGGTGCGCACACCTCACCACCCACAACGACAGCGGACAGTTCGGCTGGCAATTCAATTTCTAACTTTGCAGCCCTGGCAACAATCGCCGGGGGCAGATCCGCATAGGTAATCCTTCTTTGACCGAGACGTTCGAACAGTGCTGTAACGGACAACCATTGAATGTCCGATTCGATCACCAATGTTCCACCGCACAGCAACGCGGTACCGATGTCCGACAGCGAAGCATCGAAACAGGTCGATAAATAAAACAATGAACGCGTCCGGCCATCCATCTGAAATGCCGCGATCTGATCGAACAAGACTGCCACCAGACCACGATGCGAAACCAACACGCCCTTCGGAACACCCGTTGATCCGGATGTAAAGAAAATGTAGGCCGCGTCGCCGACTCCGTCGGCAAGGTCTCGCTGCGGCGCGGTTGCGGTCGGGATGACGACCGGCGACCGATCCGAATCCAGACGCAACGTGGCCGCCACTCCGCTGCGGGCGCGCATTGACGCGCGGGCCGCATCCGGGAAAACGGCGGGCAAAGGAACTGCAATACATGAAAGCCTCCAGACGGCAATCAAGCTGGCAACGTATTCGATCGACTTCTCGATTTCGATCGCGATCACACTTTGTCGAACCACTCCGGCATCATGCAACTGGTTCGCGATCTCAAAGGTCATCGCCTGCAATTGTTCATAACTGCACCGTCGATCCCCATCTTGTTCAATCGCAACGTGCCCCAATCGCGCCGCAACGATTCGATCAAATTCGTCGCAAAACAGTCGCGTCATTCGCCAGAACCGCAGAAGCCATCGGGGACGACGGGGACGTGACCCAGCAACGCGTCGCCCGTGGATCGATTATCAACATTGACCGGTCCCAATCCGGATCGATGATCCGACAAACATACGGTGCGAAAATCCAAGCTGAACCTCGTTTCGCCCTCTTCGATCGGTACGGTTTGATGCAAATGTTGGCCGGAGAATACAATGACTTCACCAGGCTGCGCCTCGAATGCGATCCGACGGTGCGGCGGAAGATCCTCGCGCAGCTGAGGGTATAACTCGCGCCGTCCCGCTTCGGCGTCTTGCCAACCGATCTTTAGATCGGTGCCCTTGGAAGTCCATTGACCATAATCGAATCCGGCGGAATCATTTCCGACCGGTTCGTCAAAGTAGTCCGGTAGAAATGAAAATGTTTCGGACTTCGATACGGCATGCAGCGGCATCCACCAGGTGATTTGACACTGTGGATTGGAGTACCAGGTGTCGCGATGGGCGTAATAGACGGGCGCCGCAGCCGGATTGTGGTGACCGCCTTCGATGACCACTCGCAATCGCGTGGGGTCACAAAAATGATCACCGACATCGCAACCGGTCAAACGCAACAAATCGCCGATCGCCGCCCGGCAAACGTCGGACTGATAAAACTCACGTCGCAACGCACCTGCTTTTTCAAAAAACTGCTTTCCATCCATTCGGCGCGACGCGTTGCGGGGATCATCCCCCAGCACTTCGCAGATGCGACGAAAACAACGACCTTGCATTCGCATCGATGCGTCAGAAGGAGGAATCCTCAGGACGACGCCCGAGTACAACAGCGATCGAAAGTCGGCATCCCTTTGCTGACGGTACTCTTGAATCAATTCACTCATCGCCCCGTTTCCTCCCCGTGACAAGTAATCGTGCGCACTCGGCCGTCAATTCATCCCCATCGTGCGATGAAACTCGCACGTCAACAAAACCACTTTCTTTAAACATCGCAATCAATTGATCCGGATGATAGATCCGCAAAGAACTCCTGTGACTCCGCTTCCCGTTTTCGCTTCCGTTTCCGCTTCCGTTTCCGTTGTCGCGTCCATTCCAACGATAGGTCCACGTCTGGTGCAATGTTGTGCCATCGGGAGACACGGTTGATTCCCGTTCCAGTAAAACACCGCCGGGATGTTCGGTACGCATCGTTCCACGAAAATGGTTCAACAAATGTGGCATGTTCGGAAACTCTAACAACATCATCCCACCATCTCGAAGCGACGCATGCGCCGCGGAAAGCATTTGGCAGTTCATGGCATCGTCGTCGAAATAGCCGAAACTGCTGTGCCAATTGTAAACGGCGTCGACCGTTTCATGATGCCGATACACAAGGGCGTCGGCAACAAGGAATTCCGGATTCTTGTTATCGCCTGCCGCCTGCCGGCGAGCCTGTTCGATGTACATCGGAGACTGATCGATTCCAACAACTCGAACGCCACGAGCAGCCAAAACGCAAGCATGTTGGCCCAAGCCACAACATTGATCCATCGCTGTCTGACCGGCAACAAGGCCCGTCGCCCGCATGATCATCTCCGCCTGCGACCGAATCTGTTTTGGATCTTGATCGGCCAGGACCGCCATTGCCGCATCGTCGTAAAAAGTTTCCCACCAAAATGACAGGTTCGAATCGGTTGGTTTTGTCATCATCTTTGTTCGTTTTAGCCGACAGGAACGATCGCCGAAGACAGGACCATCCACCACAACGGGTCAACAGCCGTTTTCGTTTTTGCATCGGCATCGTCAATCCGATCCAATGTCACACGCACTTTTTTAGGATCAAAATACGGATGGTTGTCAATTGCCGATTCGATGCGATCACGAATCCAGGGATATTTGCGCATACAATTTGCTAGAGGCGGAGCGTCAAACGGATGCTTGGGGCGATCGACATAATGTGGCGGTAAACGACCGCGCATCGCAGTTCGCAACAACCATTTTTCGATGAATGGTCGATTGGGACGAAGCCGTGCCCCCTGAATCGGTTCGCGTTCGGCGGGTCGGATCAAGAACTTCATCGGTTGCTTTCGAACCCATTGAAACAAATGGTGGTCAAGCATCGGCAACCTGCCTTCGGTTCCATGTGCGGACTCGCATCCATCGCCCAAAGTTCGCAGAATATTCTGCGCCAGCGCAGTTTTCATCCAGAAATAGAGCGACTGATGAACGACGTTGCGCCCGTCCATTTGATCTCGCTTGACGACTTGGGCACAAAGCTCGTCCATCGGATCGCGCCCCCGAAACCGGTCCAGAAAGTCATCACGCAAGTGAGAATGCATCATCGCCCCCTGAGACGCCTTGGCGGCCAGGAAGGCGGGAACATAACCGAGAGAATGCTTGATGCTTGTCGTATCAAGTTGGCATTGCGTTGGAATCATCGTCCCATACGAAGTCAAGTTCTCGGCGACCACGTCTTGAACCAGGCCTGCATCGCGACCGGTGCACAAGTCGATCTTTAAATGTGCGTAGCCTGCCAGCAATTCGTCGGCGCCTTCTCCGGTTAATGCGACCTTGTATCCGGCTTCTGAAATCGCGCGACTTAGCAAAAACTTCGCCGGCAGATGACCGTTGACCGCCCAGCCTTCGCCGATCGAGACAGAGGAGTTCATCGCTTCGATCAACCGGCCGGGCGAACCATCAACCGATTGGAAGAAGACCCCCAATTGCTCGGCCATTTCGCCCGCCAATTTGGATTCGTCATGTCCGACTTCGCCGGGAAACCCGATCGAAAACGCCGCCGCGACGCCACCCTGGCGGACCGCCGATTGCAATACCGCACAGGAATCGATTCCGCCGCTCAAATGCGATACAACCGGAACATCACCACGCAATCGAATCCGCACCGCTTCGTCAAATTCTTCCGCAAACGCCATTGCCTGATCAAATGGATCTTCGACTTGTCTTCCATTCGGCGTATCAAGTTGCCGTGGGTAATCAAGATCCCAGTAACATCGGACATCAATCATTGTGTCGCGAGAAATTGCGAGATGGCCTGGAGGCAACTGAAAAACGTTTTCGTAAATCGTTCGATCTGGCAGCGTGTATTGAAAGCTCATCACGTGCCAGACTGAATCTAAATCCGTACGCAACGCGAGCCCCGCTGCAGAAAACGCTTTGGCTTGTGAGGCGAACCAGGTTTCACCACGACTTCGTGTGTAGACCAGCGGCTTGATTCCGAATCGATCGCGCACTGCAACCATTTGACCCGCCAAAACATCATAGACCAGGATCGCGAATTCACCTCGCAGGTGATCAACAAACTCCAACCCGTACTCGGCATAAAGGTGCAATGCCAGTTCGCTGTCGCCGACGCCTGAGAATCGATGTCCGCGATCGACAAGCCGTCTGCGCAAGCGGTTTTCGGGATCGTAGAGCTCTCCATTGACAACCACAAACAGCGTTTCATCACAATTGCTAATTGGCTGCACCGCACCCGGTCCACCATTAACAGCCAATCGGCAATGCCCGAGCCCGAATTGTCGCTTGACATCGACAAACACGTGCATCCCGTCAGGTCCGCGATGCTCCATCGACCGAGTTGCACGGATCAATCGTTCGCGGTCGACCGGATGCTGTGGACCATCGCTGACACATCCGACTATGGCACACATTGCATTTCTGTCGCGGAACCTTGCTGGCAATCGTCCACTGCAGTCGGCTGAATATAGTGTTTTCGATACTGATCCACCGCGGCAGATTCCAGCGCGCGGGCAAAGTCATCGGGCATCCAAACCGGCCCCAACAGCGATTGAAAATCGATCTCGGTTTCAAGCAACAACCGCCGGGCTTCGCTGAAGTCAGAGTAATTGACGAACCGAATCGTCGGCTCCTTGGGCAAACGATGCCGGACATCAAATGAGATCGGTTGTAGCGGGCGACTTTTTAAAATCAGTTCGCCGCGCGGCCGCAAAGATTCGCAAAGCCGTTCGAATGATTCTGTTGTGCCTTCGGTGTCGATCGCAAATTCAAATTGATCGCAAGCGAAGACGCCTGAGTCGGCCGCCACGCATTGCAGGTTACGAAACCCGTATGATCGCAAAATCATGTGCGTCAGACGCGACAATCGACTGCTGCCGTAGATCACGCCTCGCTGGTCCGGGTGAATCGATGGACTGACCACGGCCGCGCACGCCGCAACAGGCTCCAACAGCGCCGCGACTCGGTCGTCCGTGTCGATTGGGAATCGCCACAGGTTGCATTCCGGAACGGCGATCCATTGTGCGATTGCCCCATCGATGTCGACGCCCAAAAATTTTGCCTCCTTGCAGGCGTGATGCCATCCGCCTAGGCAACGTTCGCATCGGCCACAACGAATGACGGGATCGGCAACCACCTTGTCTCCAACCGCTATCGTTTGAACCTCCGGTCCGACGTCAATGACGCGACCAACGAACTCGTGGCCCAAGATGCGAGGCAATGTGACGGGTAAATCTCCCGCAGCGACCGCCAAATCAGTACGACACAACCCGACCAATGCGACATGAATCAAAACACCGTCCGGCTGCAACTGCGGCTCCGGGACCTCCGCCCACAAGGTGCCTGAAACGGTTCGGACAAGAGCACGCAACGCGATTGACCTCAGAGAAGAAAGGGAATGACAGTCCGTGCAAAAATCTTACCATTTTCAAGCGATTGCGAGTCCGCTGCGTTTTCATTTTTAACGACCTCGACTCCACGATCTGAATTAAAACTGACACCGCATCCGTCAAGCCGGTTCGCCCCGCCTGGATAGCGTCTGCCGATCGCCAGCGCTATGGCCCGGTCGATTGTGCGGCACCGGTTCGATACGGCTAGAATGCGGGTGACAACCAACAAAAACGCATCAGCATGCTCTTTGCCATTTCATGTTCGACCTGTCTGCTTCAAACCTGACCTTCTTGGGCATCACCGTTTTCGTTTTTGCGGTCCTGGGGGTCCTTTCGGCGATCCAGGCGGTGATGACAACACGCACGTCGCAGGGCGCGGTCGCATGGGCGATCACCTTGATCATGTGGCCATTTGCTGCCGTCCCGGCTTATTGGATTTTCGGACGCAGTCGATTCCATGGCTACGTAGACCTGCGACGGGATCGCTCCAGTGATGTTTTTGAAAAGCTGGAGGATCTGCGCGCAAAACTGGCGAAATACACCGTCGATCTGGGCAGCCGGTTCGGCGAAGCACGCGCGCTGGAACAGCTGGCAAGAACCCGTTTTACACGGAACAATCACACTCGCTTGCTGGTCAACGGGCAAGATACCTTTCAAGCCATCTTCGAAGCCATCGAGTCTGCCAACGAATACATTTTGGTCGAATTTTTCATCATTAACGATGACAAACTTGGACGTCAACTGAAAGACAAATTGATCGTCCAAGCGAAACGCGGCGTCACGGTCTACCTGCTTTATGACGATGTCGGTTCAAGTGGAATCACGAAGCGGTACCTGCGAGACCTGACCGGCGCCGGCATTCACGTCACCGGGATGCGAACGACACGCGGCTGGCGGAATCGTTTCCAAATTAATTTCAGAAACCACCGAAAGATTGTCGTCGTCGACGGTCGCATCGCATTCGTGGGCGGACACAACGTCGGTGACGAATACCTGGGCGGGAACCCAAAACTTTCGCCTTGGCGCGACACGCATCTTGCCATCAGCGGTCCCGCTGTCCTGGCAATCCAACTCGCGTTCGTCGACGATTGGTATTGGGCCACGGAAACTTTGCCCGTTGTGAATTGGGAACCCCAACCGTCCGAGGACGACGATCGTATCGTTTTTGTTCTGCCCAGTGGACCCGCCGACGAACACGAAACGTGCGGACTGTTTTTCACCCATGCGATCAATTCGGCGAAAGAACGCATTTGGATCGCGACCCCCTACTTTGTACCCGACGAAGGAGTCATCACGGCACTTCAGCTTGCCGCGTTTCGCGGAGTCGACGTGCGGATCTTGATCCCCGGTTTGCCCGACAAAGCCCTGATCAAACTCGCCGCAATGTCGTACGTTGGCCAAGTCGTCGACACCGGTGTCAGGGTCTATGAATACGGCGACGGATTCATGCACCAAAAAGTACTCCTGGTCGACAATCATGCCGCCGCAATCGGGACCGCAAACTTTGACAACCGATCGTTCCGACTGAACTTTGAAATCACCGTTCTGACCATCGATGATCAATTCAACAAAGAGGTCGAACGAATGCTGCTGAAAGACTTCGCCGATTCACGCGAAATCACGCTGGAAGACCTTGCGGCACGCCCGTGGTGGAAACTAGCCATTTCGCAAATCGCACGACTCTTTTCCCCAATCCTTTAAAACCGAACGCTACTCGCTAGACTTCAAATTCATTGTCGGGTGATACCATTGTTCGCCACGCGTCAATGTTGACGAATCCTACCAGTTCACGAAACCTCCCAGCGCGGAATCTCCTTCTCGGCTTCTAACTTGTTCATCGACTCGTGAATTTCGCCCATGAACGTGTCTTTTCTGCCGGTCCAACGGATGGCTTGGCCAATGAAAACGTCACAAAAAAATGGCACCAAGATTCCTTCGCCCTTGGGAAGGGATCTGCCCAAGCCATGCATGAACACCGGCGTGAATGGCACGTCGGGGTGACGTTTGGCGATATGGGCGATCCCGGTTTTGAATGCCTCGCGGACTTCGGGATCACCGCGACTGCCTTCGGGGAATAAGATCAGGATCTTTCCCTCGTCCAAAGCCTGGCAAATGCCGGCTAAAGGATCGCTGCGCACACCTTTGACTTCGCGTTCCAATGGAATGATGCCGATAATCTTGGTGGAAAACCAAGCCATTATCGGATTCCGCAAGAAGTGATCGGCGGCGGCAACGGGATGAACTTTTTTCAATCGCCCCATACCAAACAATGTCATCAGGACCATCGTATCCAAGTGACTGTTATGGTTGGCGACGACAACGGCGGGACCGCTTTGAGGTAACCATTCGGATCGGCGCACGTTCAATCCGATGACGACCAAGATCACCGGACGAACGATCAACAAAAAATAGATGTATCGCAGCGCTTCCGTCATCGCTTAACCGTAACAGTAGTAGATGAAGTGAAAGAACAGCGGCGCGGTATAAGTCAAACTGTCCACCCGGTCCAGAACGCCGCCGTGCCCAGGCAGCGTGTTGCCGGAATCCTTGACGCCGATGTCGCGTTTGAGGGCCGAGATGGAGATGTCGCCGGCAAAGCCGGACAGTCCGATGATCAATCCGGCCGCCAGCGACCTGGGTAAATCAAGGAACGTCAGCCAGGGGCCGATGAACGCCGACAAGACAACCGTCGTTGCGACTCCACCGATCAATCCGCCAACGGTCTTTCCGGGACTGACTTTGGGGACAACCTTCCGTGTTCCGATTGTCTTGCCCCAACAGAATTGTGCGACGTCGTTAAACTGAGTCAGCAATACAAGAAATACCAACAGCGCCGCTCCGCCAGACGCTTTGGCGGCTTCGTCAGGCCACGATGCAGCGACGCGTGCCGCCGAATCCGGTTGGACAACCAACAACATCGCTGCATGCGAAAGACTGAAAACCGTTGTCATCAATCCCCACTGGACGGTCCCGATCGCCCGCAAGAAACCCTTGGTTTCGCCGATCATCACCATCCGTGTCGGCAACCAAATGAACATGTAAACCGGAATGAAGATGATGAACATGCCGAACCAAGCCGTTCCCACCCAGTAATACTGGATCGGGATCGCCAAATAAGCCCAGAACAGGACTCGATGGTCGGCCCGCCGCGTTGGAATCAGAGACAGAAACTCCTTGAAGGCCAGGAAACTGACGAAGCCGAAAAAGACGACGGCGGTGGTTCGCGAAACCGCCAGCACGACGGCAAAGCTGGCGACAATGATCCACCAAGTTCGAACACGTAGCACCAACTCATTATCGTCGCGATTCGGATCGGCACGTTTGCGAAAAAACAGGATCACGTTGGCGACGACCAACATTCCCGCGACAAAAGCAAAAGTCAGATGAATCTGATGGGAGAGGTACTGAAACGGAGCCATCAAGATTCCTCGACGACCATTGTGGCAGAATCAAAGTCATCACTCGCACCAACGGAAATCAAATCAGATCCGGCGCGTAACTTGGCTGCAATGATTCGTAATCGAACGGCCGCCGTGATCATTCCGCCGACGATGATCAAACCCAGTACGGTTCCCATCACGTGCGATTGCCAACTTCCGCCATCGCCCCACTGCATCCATGACACCAGCGCACAGACAATGCATCCCCCCGTCAACAGTGCCATCCGCTGAGGTTTGGCCATCGGACCGGCGAACACTTCGCCCGTGCCGGCACTTGATCCGATCGCACGGACATAGGCGACAAAGACGGCAACGACGGCAGCCATCAATCCCAATTCCGGACGTGACGCCAAAGAGTAACCGGCGCCTACCAAGATCAAACTGTCCGAGATACGATCGGGAACTTCGTTATACAGCACGCCAACGGGTGATCGTTTTCCGCCTTCCACGGCGACCATTCCGTCCAACAAATTTGCGACCAATCGCAACTGCATGCCTCCGGCAGCCAGCAAATACATCGCGGCAAGTGCGCCGCCGGACTGGCAATAAGACGTGGCAACCAGACAGATTCCCGCTATCGCAGCGAACATGACGCTGGAAACACTGATCATGTTTGGTGTCACAGTGGTCTGGGCAATCCGCCCAGCGGCGATCTGGAAAATTCGCCAATTTCGTGAATTGAGCGGTCGCCGCCCAGCGACCACTTGCGGATCGTTGTCATCGTCTGTTGATTCACTCACGGTCAATTTCCCGCCCCCGCATCATTACAACGTTTGGCCGCCATCAACACTCAACAATTGACCGGTCGCCATCCGGGTTCCGATGGCAAAGAACAACACCGCATCGGCGATGTCGTCCGGTTGTGACGCTTTGGGAATCGGATACCCCGAAACCATCTCGTCGAGGTCCCAATTCGGGTTCCCTTCTTTGATCCACCGACTGTCAATCGGGCCTGGACAGACGGCGTTGACGCGGACCGACGGTGCCAACACACGAGCCAGCGATTTGGTCATCGCGTTCAATCCGGCTTTACTGGCACAGTATGCGATGGACGATCCGCTGCCGGTGATCCCCGCGACAGAACTGACGTTGACCACACTGCCTCCGCCACCGGAACGAAGCAGTTCGGCGGCCGCGCGGGTGACAAAAAAAGCACCCTTCAAATTCACGGCCAACATTCGATCCCACATCGATTCGGTCAATGACTCCAAATCACCGTGGGGAATGAAAGATGTCGTCGCGGCATTGTTGACCAAGACATCCAGCCGACCAAACGTCTCGTTGACCAACGCCAACATCTTGCGGACTTCCGCGTCATCGGAAACGTCACAACAAACCAACAACACCGCTGCGCCAAGCGACTCAGCGTCGGCAACCGTCGCGTGAGCCTCGGCCTCGCTGCGAGAATAATTGACAACGACGTCGTAGCCGCGTCGGGCAAACTGCAAGACACAGGCTCGGCCGACCCCGGTTGCCGATCCGGTAACCAGTGCAACGGGACGCGACGATTCGGGCATAACGGGACTCGGGTTGTGGACAGGGTATGGCGATTTCCGCAACAGCGTATCGAATTCCCATTGCACTGTCGCGGTACCCACACCAAACGGCTAAACCTCACATGAAGCGACAAAATATATCGCAACAAGTTTGCAGGAAATAGCTTGCGAGGATTGTTTATTTATCAGCCGCCATCGCGCCAGCGTGCGGGCATCGTGCGTCCTGCTGCATGCGGCCCGAACGACCGCGCGAATCGGCTGATGAGAAACCAACTCTACGCCCACGAAAGGTCATGATCGGACAACGGCAGATCACGAATCCGTTTGCCGGTTGCAGCAAAGATGGCATTGCAAAGTGCCGGCGCCAGCGACGGGACCGTGGTTTCACCCACACCGGCCGGCGCGGCCTTGCTGTCAACGACGTCGATGATGATCTCGCGTGGAGCATTGGACATGGTGACCATCGAATAGTCGTCGTAATTCGATTGCACAACACGTCCATTTTTGAACGAGATCTTTCCGAAACGGGCCTGGGTGGTGGCCATGATCGCGGCACCCTCGACCTGCGCGCGAACGCGATCGGGACTGACGATCAATCCGGCATCCAGACAGACCCAGATCTTGGGAATCCGAAGCTTACCATCCTTGGAAATTTCAACTTCGACGACATGCCCGGTGTAACCCAGGAACGCGCGACAACATGCGATCCCCAAACCGCGTCCCTTGGGAAGCGTCTTGCCGCGTTTCCAATCCGCCATTTCGGCGACACGATGGGTGACGGCTTTCAATCGACCAATGTCATAGGGGTAATCCTTCGCCGACGCGCCACGATTGGAAAGCCCGGTTGCTTTCAGATCGATCTCGCGATCATCACCCAACAGTTCGATCAAGTATTCGTACGGATCGCGTCCTGCATGAGAGGCCAATTCATCGGCAAAGGAACTGACGGCAAAGTTTTGTTGAATGTGTGCAACGGACCGCAGCCATCCGATTCGCGTGTGCGCCTGGGCCTGGCCGACTTCGACTCGCAAATTAGGAATGTCATAGGGACAATCCGACAACCCCATTTCGACTTCAAACGCGGCCGGCTCATTGGCCAGCGGATTAAAGGTCGACCCGATCGTGGGATACGCGGCGCGTCCCAACCAAGCGGTCGGCATCCCGGCATCGTCGACGGCTGCTTCCAAATGCACGTGCGAAATCGTGTGAAAGTAATCGTGATGGATATCGTCCTCGCGCGTCCAAGTCACGTGCACCGGTCGGCCCATTTTGCGCGACAACATTGCGGCTTCGACACAGTAATCCGGCTTGCTCTTGCGACCGAACCCGGTACCGAGCAGCGTCACGTTGACGATCACGTCTTCGTTTTTAATCCCCATCGCCGGACCAACAGCCTGCTGCACAGCCTGCGGATTCTGGGTCGCCGCTGTCACCGTACACGCAACCACTTTGTCGCCTTCGGTTTTGACATCGGCCACCGCGCACGGAGTCTCCATCGGCGCGTGAGACAGGTGCGGCACGGAGTAATCGGCCTTATGAACCTTCGATGAATCTGCGATTCTCTGTGGTGCGTCACCGTGGTTTCGAACCGTCTTGCCAGGTTTGTTTGCCGACTCCGCGAGCGTCTTTGCAAATTCATCGGTGTCGTAGGAGGCATTGCTGCCTTCATCCCACTCGATCTCCAACGCGTCGCGTCCCTGCCACGCGGCCCAGGTGCTGGTGGCACAGACCGCGACACCGCCCAGTGGCTGGAACACGGGGGCACCGGTGAACTTGGGGATTTCGACGACGTCAACGACTCCCGGAATTTTCTTTGCCCGCGTCGCATCAAACGACTTGACCGTCCCACCGACAACCGGTGGTCTTGCAATCACGGCGAACAATTGGTTGTCCATTCGCGCGTCGATGCCGTAGATCGCTTTGCCCGTCAGGATATCGTCCATGTCCGTGATCGGCGTATCTTTGCCGATGTATCGATACTTCGACGGCGACTTCATTTTCAACTGGTCCGCCGGCGGCACGTCTAACGTGCGTGCGATCGAGACCAATTGACCGAATTCGATCGTTCGATCGGACCCCGAATGAACGACTCGGTGGTTATCCGCCGAACACTCCTGGGCGCTGACGCCCCATTTTTGCGCCGCGGCGCGCTCCAACATTGTCCTGGCGGTCGCACCGGCAACTCGCATGCGATCGAAAAAGAATCGAATGCTGTTGGAGCCGTCAGTGTTCTGATCGCCCAGCCGTTTGTCGCCGATCGCTTGGACGATCTTGACGCGATCCCAGTCGGCTTCCAATTCGTCGGCGACGACTCTCGGCAGACTGGTGCGAATTCCCGTTCCCATTTCACTGCGGTGGGCGAGAATCGAAACGGTTCCATCGGGTGCGATGGAAACGAACAGATCAGGATTGAACGATTCGACATCGGCCTTAGCCGCATCCGCCACGGCGACGTCTTGGCCGCTTGAAACCTTAGCCATCAAGACCAGCGAACCGGCTGACACACCAGCCAAGAAACCGCGACGCGTGACGCCCTTTTGAGATTGCAATGTTGAACTCACTTGCTTTGCATCTCCTTCGCAGCCGACTTGATCGCTGCGCGAATTCGCGGGTAGGTGCCACAACGACAGATGTTCCAAATCTCGCTGTCGATGTCATCGTCCGACGGGTTGTCGTTTGAGCGGAGCATTGCGGCAGCCATCATCATCTGGCCGACCTGGCAATAGCCGCACTGTGGGACGCCATGTTCCCTCCAAGCTTTTTGGACCGGATGCGAACCGTCCTCGGAAAGACCTTCGATCGTCGTGATCTTGGAATCACCTACTTCACCGACTTCGGTGACACAAGATTGGATCGCCACGCCGTCCAGATGCACCGTACACACGCCGCACTCGGCGACACCACATCCATACTTTGTTCCGGTTAACCCAAGATGGTCACGCAACACCCACAACAAAGGCGTGTCGTCGGGCACGTCCTTCAATTCGTAGGTCTTGCCATTCACGTTGATCGATGTCATCTCGTTCCTATCACGTCAGGCGAGAAAAAAGAGTCGGGGATTGGGCGCGCCATCAGCCACCACTTCATGGTCATAGCTCAGTGCGCGCGATAACCAGTCTAGCAGATTCCCGCCGCGTCAGTTGTCAAGTCCGGGTCGATCCGCTGCCTGTCTGAGCCGCTGGTACTCTTGGGGTGTATCGACGTCCACGACAAGATCGCCGGCGGGAAAGCCGACCGCCCGTTTTGCATGCCGCTCGACCACCCGATCAACACCTTCATCCGCCCCCAACCGGAAAATTTCGGCAGTCATCGGCCACGGCACTAACGCGGGATGCCCCTGACGGTCGCCGTACTGTGGGACAACGATCGTGTCTCGGTCTGCCTCTGTCGCAATCAGTCGATCGATGATTACTGTGGACAGATTCGGTAAATCCGCCGGGGCAATAAAACATCGGTCGCCGGCACGAGGCTTGAACACCAACTCCAGGTCCCGCAATCCACATTGAATCGACTCCTTCATGTCCTCCGGATCCTGGGCCGGATGAATCATGCGCACACCATGATGCGAACAGACCTCGGCCAGCGCATCGTCGTCTTGCCGAACAACCACAACAACGTGGTCGACCCCGCTGGCCGTCCAGGCTTCAAGGACGTGGTCGATCAATAAGCCGCTTCCCCACGGCAATAACAGTTTCGGTACGCCCATCCGCCTGCTCCTTCCGGCAGCCGGGACGATCGAATAACATCGGGGTCGAGATTGGTTCAATGCGGTTGCAAGATCGGGAGCGCGCGTGGGATGACGTTTGATATCGTACAACATCATCAGAAACTGACCGCGCTTCTGCAATCGGAAATGCCTTTTGCGACGGTCACCCTGGTCGACATTCGCGGCAGCGCGCCACAGATCGTCGGCGCAAAGGCAATCGTAACGTCACTGGGCATCGAATCCGGAACCATCGGTGGCGGCAAAATCGAAGCCGCAGCGATCCGCCACGCACAACAATTACTCCGCTGTGAAATTGGAACCAGTTGCGATTTCGTGACCTGGAACCTTCAAACCGACATCGGAATGACCTGCGGCGGCGAAGTCAAATTGTTTTTCGAAGTCCACGGAAAGATCGACTGGCCGATCGCGGTGTTTGGTGCAGGCCACGTCGCACAGGTCCTGGTCCCAATGCTGACTCAATTGCATTGCCGTTTGACGTGCATTGACCCACGCGCGGACTGGCTGGCCAAGATCCCGGATCACCCGAAACTGGTCAAACGCTGTGCCGAGCACCCCCAAGACCTTGTCGCCGAACTACCGCCCAATACGTTCTTTGTCTTGATCAGCAAAGGACACGCCACCGATCTTCCCGTGCTTGCCCAAATCCTTGAATCGCGCGACGCGCCCTACATCGGTGTGATCGGCAGCCCGCAAAAGGCCAGCGTGCTGCGAAGAGAATTGAAACAGATGAACTTACCGGCAATTAAAATCGATTCGTTTATCTGCCCCATCGGGCTGGCGATCGGTAACAACACTCCCGCTGAGATCTCAATCAGTGTGATCGCACAATTGATTCAAAAACGCGATGAACTTGGCGTCTTGAACCACAAGGTCAAACAGTTTTAATGCTTCGACGACCATTGACCTCAAGGCTCCTCGGAAACTGGGGGCACTTCACAGCCCCAACAGACCACGAATCCTGCAAAACAGATCGCAATGTGTTTAGAATCTGCGATCACATCCCTTCAAAACTTTCATCCGAGTGCACCTCGATGACGCGAATACCCGACATCTTAATGGTTCTGATGATGGCTGGCTTGATTTTGACCCCGTCCGGCACAACTTCGGCACAGGAACAAACTCGATGGGCAATCGCGATTCATGGTGGCGCCGGCGGGGACCCGGCACAGTGGGATGACGAAAAGAAACAAGCCAGACGCGACGGTCTGGAAGCCGCTTTAAAAACGGGGCGAGATCTGCTTGCCGGCGGCGGGTCGTCACTGGATGCCGTCGAAGCTGTCATCCGATCGCTGGAAGATAACGCCAACTTCAATGCCGGGCGTGGTGCGGTCGTCACACAGGAAGGCAAGGCGGAATTGGACGCATCGATCATGGACGGCCGAACCCGCGCCTGTGGCGCAATTGCGGGTGTGACGACTATCAAGAACCCGATTTCGACGGCGCGATTGGTGATGACCGAAACAAAACATGTACTGCTGGTCGGCCCCGGCGCCGATGCCTTTGCCGCTTCCATGAAGGTTCCACTGGTCAAACCCGACTATTTTCTGAGCAATCACACCATCGCCCCTAACACAGCAACGGAATCAACAGAACCACATTTCGGTACCGTCGGCTGTGTCGCGTTGGATGCCCACGGAAACCTGGCCGCCGGAACCAGCACCGGAGGCACTTCAAAAAAACTGCCTGGCCGGGTCGGTGATTCTCCGATCGTCGGCGCAGGCACCTTCGCGGATAACAAAACGTGTGCGGTTTCCGGCACGGGGATCGGCGAGGAATACATTCGCAACGCGGTCGCATACGACATCACGGCGCAAATGTTCTACGCAAATCATTCCTTGGAATCAGCGATCACCGAAATCATGACCAAGCGACTAAAGCCCGAGGTGGGCGGTTTGATCGGCGTTTCCCATCGCGGAGAAATCGTGATGCAACACAACACGCCGGGCATGAGCTGCGGCGCGGCCGACAGCCAAGGACGATTTGAAACCTTTCTAGGTCTCGAAAACGGCGGAAGATCGATTCAGGAAAGTAACGCCGACCTGTCAGATGACGAAACAGCAATCCGGAAATTGATCCGGCAACAATCCGATGATTGGAACGCCGGAGACATTGACGGCTTTATGGATGCCTACTGGAAAAGCGATCAGCTGACGTTTTCCTCCGGCGGTCAAGTCACGCGAGGCTGGGACGCCACGATCAAACGATACAAAGATCGATATGGCGACAAGGCAACCATGGGACAAGTCGCCTTTTCGGAACTGGAATTCTTGCGGCTAGGCGATGATGCAATGCAAGTGCTGGGCGTTTGGCAACTCCGCCGTGACGTTGACCCGATCGGAGGCCGCTTCACGTTGATCTTTCAAAAACGACCCGAGGGCTGGCGGATCGTTCATGACCACACATCGGTTCTGAAAACGCCATAGGCTTACTTCTGCTCGACCGACTCGGGTTCATCAAGCCGCAGCATTTGCCACTGCTGAGTCGTGCCGTCTTCGAAGTGCAACAGCGCACCGGCTTCGTTTTCACTCAAGTTGTAGATTCCGGTTTCCATGATCGGCCATTGCGCGCCGACCTTGCCCCAGGCTGCGCGTTGGCTTTCCCGATCGACAGTGCCTTCGACTTCAAAGGCTTCATCTGTCGCCGTGTTCTGGAACGTACCGGCGATAATGCCTTCCTTGCTGATCGCCAATTGCAGAAACAACGTGGAATCTTCCGCGGAATCATCGCCCTGGGTCAGAGCGAAGACCCCCAGTGGTAACCACTCCACCTTCGCCGGATCAACGTCCGGAACGCTGGCAGCGATCGTTTGCGCCTGGACTGCATACTCCTGAGTGCTACAGATCGCGTCGCCGCCGTAGTAAACGGTGTCGCCTTGGTAATAAAGGTTGTCACCGTAGCTGTAATAAACCGGCGGGGAATTGAAACCGGACACATACCAACCGGTAACGGCACCTGCGGTTGCCCATTTCCACCAGTTGTTCTGGCTGTAACCCCAGTTCCATCGCCACAGTGGATAACGCCCCCAGTACCCAGGACCGTAGACCGGATAATGGCCGGCAATCGGCGGTCGGTAACCGGGCGGGCGATACCCCGGTGGACGCTGTCCCGGCGGAAGCCAACCCGGCGGCCGGGTCCCCGGAGGTCGTTGGAATGGCGGGCGCGTCGCGGGTAATTGAACAGGGCGGTTCACAACAAGATCACGCCGATCTCCTTGCCCCGGACGATCTCCTTGCCCCGGACGATCACCTGGACCCGGACGATCTCCTGGCCCCGGACGATCACCTGGACCCGGACGATCTCCTGGGCCGGGACGATTGCCGATCCCCGGCACCGTTCCTGGTAAAGTCGTCGGCCGATTGCCGGGCGTCGGACGAACCTCGGGACGTGGCACTGTCCCAGGAAGTGTGGTCGGACGATTCTGCAGAAAGTCCCCGGCGGCTCCACCGCCCGGTCTGATTCCTGGACGCGTTGACGGACGATCAAGATCCAGGAAGTCACCGATCTGGCCCTGAGAAGGTCGCCCAGTCGAAGGCAGCCCACCGCCGGGACGCGTCGTTGGTAACGACGGACGCGTCGATGGCAGGGTCGGACGAGTCGACGGTATCGTCGGACGAGTCGACGGTATCGTCGGACGAGTCGACGGTAACGTTGGACGCGTCGACGGTATCGACGGACGAGTCGACGGCAACGTTGGACCGGTCGACGGTATCGAAGGACGCGTCGTTGGTAATGACGGACGAGTCGATGGCGTCGAAGGACGATTGATCGACGGTGACGGACGATTGATCGACGGCGAGGGACGATTCATCGACGGCGTCGGACGATTCATCGACGGCGATGGCCGACTCATTCCACCTGCCGACAGACCGCCTCTTCCTCCGGCAGATATCCCACCGCGTCCACGCGCAAAGGTGGGTTCTGCATTCCACAGACCGCTGGCCCCCAAGGCCAACAATCCGAACAGAATCTTAGCGCCGCGTTTCATCATCTCACTCCGATCCTGTACTGATCCTATGAACTGAATTCCTGAACCCGAAAACACTACTTACGACGAACCACAACTTCGTCGGTATTGGGCAACAGTTGTCCGTCGACGACACGATTGGTTTTTTGCCAGGTGAACGAGTCGGGATCAACCAATCGCATGATGCTGGTAAACGATCCGGAAGCTCCATCGGAAAGAGTCGCCACCGACTGTATGACCCATTTGTCATCTCGCTCCAACCATTCTCCTTTTACAAAACCACCGTCCGAGTCGAACAACCAGCTTCGAATCTGTTGGTTTTTGGCATCCCAACCGATGATTTGAAGCCCTGATGAATCAACCAGCCCGTCGGTCGACACCCGATACTTGCGGGCCAGGAAGTTTTGATTTGCTGCCCACTGACAATCAATCTCGACCGTCGTTTCGCCGGCCTCGGCAATCCACTCGCCGATAAACGGCTCCAACGACTTTAAATGTTCGTAATTGGTCGCTTTTACGTCGACCACTTCTTCACTGATTCGGTCGACCAGCCAATTCCCATCAACCTTGACATAAACAGCCTGATAGGTCGTTGTTTCATCCAAACCGCCTTGAGAAACGATCGCCGACCCGCGTTCTAACGCCACGTTGGGTGAAATAAACTCCACCGATTCGCTGGACACCGCAAGTGTCGGCGCTTCATCGCCAGAAAAGATCGAATTGAAATCGCTTCGCAAAGCATCACGACCAACCAACTTCTCGCCACTGGTCCGACTGACGTATGCCCCGTCGGCTGTCCAAAGCGATACCAGACTGTCGACATCTTTTGAATTGAATGCGGCAACATACGCATCAACTGCCGCAGCGATCTTTGACCGATCTTCGGCCGCTGGATCGACCGAAACTGCTACCTCGTCTGCCGCCTTTGTCTCCGTCGCCGCCTCCTGTCCGACGGACAACGAACTCATGGCGATCACCAAGCAACCGACTCTCAGCCCAGCGGAGAACCGCAAAATGGCGCAACCACACATAGATGTCGTCTCCAAGGAATGTCGTGAACTCGATTCAGTCTATTCCATCCGGCATCGCGGTACACCATGCCACATGTCAAAAACAACGACTTACTTACCACCGGTGAGTCCGTGTTCACTGTTACGCCTGTCCGCAGCATTCCGCTGGGCCGTTTCCCAAGCCTCGATTTCCCAAAGCCCCCACTCCGATCGAATGGGCGCGGCATTTTCCCTGGGCAACGAATCGCGGAAACCCGCTATCCGATCCGTACTCTCCGCATTGTTCGCCAAATTGTGCCACTCGTTGGGATCCGTTCGCATGTCGTACAACTCCTCGCTACCGTCGGCATATCGGATGTAGTGAAAATCGGTCGATCGAAGCGAATGATTGTTCGGCGTAAACGTGCACAGAACGGGGCGGTCCCACGGGGCATCAGGCGAGTCCATCAGCACCTTCAAACTGCGACCTTCCAAATCCATTTTTCGGGGAAGCCCGGCCAGTTCCAGCAGAGTTGGAAACAGATCGATCAAACCCGTCGGGCGTTTGCAAACTTGTCCGGAGGCATGATCCGGTGCGGCGATGATCAACGGAACCCGGCCCCCATCTTCCCACAACGAACGTTTTGCCCAACGCTGCTTTTCACCCAGATGCCAACCGTGATCAGACAACAACACCACAATGGTATCGTCGGCATTGGGGCTGGAATCCAATGCGTCCAGGACGCGACCGACTTGGGCGTCGACGAATGCGATGCATGCAAGGTAGCTTTGAACCGCAATCTTCCACTGCCGGTTTTCAACAAACCAATCGTGCCGCGGAGCCGGATACCCGATCGTCAAATCCTTGGCATAGTCCGGCAAGTCATCGCGGTCACTTTCCAAGACATCAGGCAACGCAACTTGATCGATCGGAAACATCTCGACGTACTTCGGTGGGGCATACATGGGGACATGGGGTCGCCAAAACCCGGCAACCAAAAAAAACGGTTCGTCTCGCCGCTTCCCTAAACGCTCGATCACCCAGTCTGCGACCTTCACATCAGGCGTTTCGGATTCGTCGGCCGGATAGGCACCCCAATCCCATAGGCGATGACCTTCTTTGTGATTCAGTTTTTCGGGCGGCGTCGGTCCGAATCCACCCATGTTCCCTCCGTGCTCATCGAACCAACGCCCTTCGTTTGATCCATGAACGAACTTGCCAGCGCCCATCGTGTGATACCCCGCGGCCGCGAAGTGCTGGACAAGCATGTCACCTGGCGATTGAAGCTTGTACTCGGCCAATCCGGGCTGCAAAAAATAAAGCCCTGTCGTCGATGGGTATTTCCCCAACACCAAAGAAGCTCGCGATGGCGTGCAAATAGGCGCCTGACAATGCGTGTTGGCAAACAGAGTTCCCCGCGCCGCCAATCGATCGATGTTCGGTGTCCTGGCGTTCGGATGGCCTCCCAGACAGCCGACCCAATCATTCAGGTCGTCGATCGAGATGACCAGAATATTGGGCCTGGAATCCTCGGCGGTCGTCCACCCTGCTCCAGCGGCGAAACACAAAACAAACACCAACGATCGTACAGCAATCGAGATCATTTCAATCAGCTCCAGACAAAAAGCAAACGCCACGGAGCGACGCATTGTCTGCATCGCCTCCCACAGCTTACTCCGCACAGTAAGATCCGTGGTGGTTTACAATAGCCCGGCTCCGGATTACCCAACCGATTACCGTACTTCCCTGCGCACCGGCCACACGCTTGCCGCGCGACAACGTTATCAATTGAAACAAAATGAAAAATCGCACCATCAATCGCCGCACCGCGATCTCAAGTTCACTTTCCTTCGCGGGGGCCGCATTGCTGCTTTCGCGAGACCAACGAGCCCGTGGATTCGCTGCGGCGAACGATCGACCCCGTGTCGCAGCGATCGGAACAGGAAGCCGCTGGTATCAGAAGGCCACCGGTATCGACCGAACCTACGGATCGGCTCCCGATTTTCGCAAGTACGGCGATTACGTTGCGGTTTGTGATGCGGATTCGGATCGACGCGAGCGTGCCGCAGCGATTGCCAAGGATTGGACCGGCACCACCGCCAAGGTTTCGGCCGACTACCGTGCCATCATCGACGACGACAGCATCGATATCGTTCACATTTCCACCCCGGATCATTGGCATGCCAAAATTGCCATCGAAGCAATGTTGGCGGGCAAAGATGTTTACTGCGAAAAACCGATGACATTGACGATCGAAGAAGGTCGTTTGATGACCAAGGTATGCAAAGAGACCGAACGCGTTGTTCAAATTGGAACTCAGCAGCGCAGCAGCCACCCGTTTATCCAGGCAATCGCAACCATCCAAGCCGGACGCCTGGGCGAAATCAAGAAAGCAACCTGCAGCATCGGTGGCGCACCGACCAGCCCCTCGCTTCCTGTAGTCACGCCTCCAAAGAACTTGGATTGGAATCTGTGGCAAGGCCCGGTGCCGGAAACCGATTTCCGTTATCTGGCCGGAGACAACGGCGAAACGCAAAGCTGGTCACGGGGCCACTACGAATTCCGTTGGTGGTACGAGTACTCCGGCGGCAAATTGACCGACTGGGGCGCACACCATGTCGACATCGCGACGTGGGGATTGGGGCTGACCGAAACAGGTCCCGTATCGATCGACCCCGTGTTGGCGAAACACCCGGTCGAATTCAAAGACGGCTATCCGCTGGATCCGTCACGCTACAACACGGCAACGGAATTTTTGATCCAGGCCAAATTTTCGGGCGGCAAAGAAATCGAAATCCGCCACGACCAAGGAAATGGAATTCTATTCGAAGGAACCGAAGGACGCCTGTTCGTCAACCGAGGCCGGGTCACGGGCAAACCGATCGAAGACTTGAAATCCAACCCGCTGCCCGACGGGGCGATGGAAACAGCATACAAGAACCGGCCTTTGACCGATCACTTTCGCAACTTCTTCGAATCCGCACGAGACAGGAAAGAGCCTATCTCGGACGTTGCGAGCCACCACCGCGCGCTATCAACATGCCACCTGGCAGGCATCGCGGCAAGATTGAACCGCAAGATCAACTGGGATCCGGACTCCGAGCGAGTCATCGGAGACCCGCTTGCGGAAAGCTTTATCAAACGTGATCGACGAAACGGATTTGAGATCGAAATGTGATCTCGCGATCATCGAACGATCACTTGCAGCGCCATTCCATTGACCCGCCGAGCGATTCCAGCGACTCGGCGAGAGACGCTTAGTCCAATCCCGGCCTTACTACTTTTTCACAACCCAAATGTTGCGATAGTAGACGGGATTGCCGTGGCCTTGCAAATACAAACTGTCCGGCTCTGGACTTTCGACGTGTCGCCCCGGTGTTTGTTTGGGCAATTCCAAATCGTCATGAATGACCACGCCGTTGTGGCGAACCGTGACTCGCGCATTGGCGGTTTTCTTTCCGTCACCGTCATACCGCGCGGCCGTGAAGTCAATGTCGTAGGTTTGCCATTGCAGCGGCGGAAAGCACATGTTGACCCGCGGCTCGGCGATCTGATAGATCCCGCCGCATTCGTTGCTCTTGCCCGCCAGTGCAAACGAATCCAACACTTGAATTTCATAGCGGCTCTGAACATACACCCCGCTATTCCCACGGTCTTGACCGCGTCCCTTCGGTTTAAAAGGCGTACGAAATTCAAGGTGCATACTGTGGTCTCCGAATTTTTCTTTGCTGAACGTATTCGCCAGCAGCAATCCGTCATCAACCTGGCTTCCTTCGAATGCGTCGCCGCTGGTTCCATCAAACAAAACCAACGCACCCTTTGGTGGCTTTGCGCCCAACGTTGGACTTTTTCGAACCACACGATCCAGTGATGCAACCTGTTCCCCGTTGGCGTTGACCACACGCAGTTCGCCGCCACCGACCACGATTTCAAATTCTCCATGCGGAAACTTGACGGAATCCCCGTCTCGTTTTCCGTCCGTTTCCATGAAGATGTCTTTGTGGCTGCGATCGTTGCCCGGCAAACCGCCCTTGTAAGAGACGATGTGAAACTCGCCGTCCCCCAAATCCGTTACCTGGGCTCCGTATGAATCGCCGTCCTCTCCAGCCTCGCCTTCGTATTCGCCCTGCAACTTGTACGATGCCGGAGCGGATTCAGGGTTCGTAAAGATTTCCTTTCCGTCTTCCGCGGCGGAACAGGTGGTGGCAATCGCCAACGCGACAACCAAGTTAAACACGTACTTCATCATGACCCTCAAGGTGAAAAAACTACAATGACTTTTCCGAAGAATCAGTACAAGATGTACCCGCGTTCTTCATGTTCGATCAAATCCAATCCCTTCGTTTCGGTGTTGACGTCGACGCGCAGTCCGATCACCAAATCAACCAGTTTTAAAATCACGAACGTGGCAATCGCGGTGTAGACCGCCGCCGTCATCGCCCCCGTGATTTGGGTCACCAGGTGACTCCCGATACTGTAACTGGCTTCGCCATTGGCGTTTCCTCCAAACATCGTCGACGCAAAAACGCCGCACAGAATGGTCCCCAGAAAACCGCCGACACCGTGAACGCCGAAAACGTCCAGCGAGTCATCATAACCAAACTTGCGTTTGATCGTGGTCGCAAAAACAAAGCAAAGGGCTGCGGACGCAGCACCGATCACAAGTGCACCCATCGGCCCCACGTATCCGGAGGCGGGCGTGATCGCAGCCAACCCGGCGATCGCCCCGGTTGCGGCACCTAATACACTCGGCTTGCCAAGTTTGAACCACTCGATCGCCATCCAGACCAACGTTGCGACGGATGCCGAGAGGTGTGTGGCAAACAGAGCCATCGCCGCGTCTCCGTTGGCGCCCAACGCACTACCCGCGTTAAACCCGAACCATCCGACCCACAACATCGCCGTTCCCGTCACCGTCATCGTCATGTTGTGTGGAGGTTCCAACTCGCGCGGATAACCCGCCCGCGGACCGATCATGATACACGCCACAAGTGCTCCGATCCCGGCCGTCACGTGAACAACGATCCCACCGGCAAAGTCCATCACACCCCATTTCGAATACAATCCGCCACCCCATGTCATATGGCAAATCGGAACGTAAACGACCAGTAACCACACGGCGGAAAACGCCAGTACCGCAGAAAATTTCATCCGCTCGGCGAACGCACCGATCATCAACGCCGGTGTGATGACGGCGAAGGTCATTTGGAACACCGCGAACAATACCTGAGGAATTCCCACAGCGGGCGATCCCTCTTCGCTGGTTACATAAACCGACGAAGCATCGACACCGTTCATCATCAGATTCGAAAACCCGCCGATGAATTGATTCACACCCTCCGAATTTGCCGTGCTGAACGCAAGCGTGTAACCACAGACGACCCACACAATTGTCATCAGCGCCGTCAACGCCAAGCACTGCATCAGCACCGACAAAACGTTCTTGGTTCGAACCAAACCGCCATAGAATAACGCCAGCGCCGGGATGGTCATGAACAGAACCAGCGCCGTGGACACCAAAATCCACGCCGTGTCCCCGGTGTCGATCGAAGCCGCCGATTCGGAAGCCGCCGACTGGGCAGCCACCGCGGGCGGAGCAGCCCCCGTAACAAAGAGGACTGAAAACGCCGCCACAAACAACAACCGATTCGTTAATAAATGCTTCGACATGAGCGTATTGCTCTCCCAAAAATTCACTTGTTACCGCCTTTTCCAAGTGCCGCCTGCACAGAAAGTAAGTGAACGAGCCGCCACTGTGAATCCGACTGCTTCCAAAGAATCTGGACTCCAGGTTGGCTACACTGGGATTGGGAAATCGCCGGCCAGGCCCATCGCCGCCCCCCCTGAAACTGTGACGCGGTCGATATGGTGAATCAATTGACGCACGAATCCGATCCCCTTCGGCGGGTCCGTTTGATCGTCAGGGGACGCGTCCAAGGCGTCGGTTTTCGCCCTTTCGTTTGGAATCTCGCGGCCAAAGCCGGATTGACCGGATGGGTCCAAAACCAGACGTCCGGTGTCACAATTCACGTCCAAGGGCGCACGAGCCAGCTGGACCGCTTCTTTCACGACTTTCACAACTCGATGCCGCCCCTGGCCGTTATCGACTCCATGGATTCCGACGACATCCCCGTCGTCGACGAATCTCGCTTCCTGATCCGCCGTAGTCCCGAGCCGGATCTCCAAAACATTGATCGTCGGCACGAAAGCAACACCACAGCCGCCACCCCGATCGGCGCTGATCTATCAACATGTCACGACTTC
>JAGQPO010000100.1 GCA_020426665.1 Planctomycetales bacterium | reverse complement strand
TCGCCCGTCCGGTGTCCGTCCACGGGCGCTCCGCTGTTGAATTTGATTGGCCAGCGCCCGCCTGGATCCCATTTATTCCTACTGCTCTTTGAGACCTAAAAACTGTGTACGCAACCGCGCTGCTGTTGGTAACGTTGATCGCGGAAGATTCCCTTCCCGCCGACGAACCACTTGCCGCCAACAAGACCCTCCTGTTTCTTGTCTTGGCGCTGTTTCTGATCGGACTGAATGGATTTTTTGTTGCCGCCGAGTTCGCCCTGGTTAAAGTTCGCATCTCGCGAATTGAACAGTTGGAACGCGAAAACAAAGCGTTTTCAAAAACGGCAAAGTGGCTTGCCAAACGGCTTGACGAATCACTTTCCGCTTGTCAGCTTGGGATCACAATGGCGTCGTTGGCACTGGGGTGGGTCGGCGAACCGGCGTTTGCGGCCCTCGTCAAACCGGCCCTCGCGTGGGTCCACATCACGGACGATCGGTTCGTTCACATCATCGGTTTCGCGATCGCGTTTTCATTCATCACCGGTTTGCACTTGGTGATCGGGGAACAATTTCCGAAAATCTTTGCTATCCGCCGACCGGAGAGTGTTCTGCTTTGGTGCGCGGCGCCGCTGAAGTTCTTTTATGTCATTCTGTATCCGTTCCTGACGATCCTGAATGTTGTCACGACGTTCTTGCTGCAATTGGTTGGAATCAAAGGTGCGTCGGATCACGAAGGCGCGAACACAGAAGAAGAGATTCGTGCATTGCTGCGTGAGGCTCACATTCACGGCAACCTGTCTCGCAGTGAACACTCGCTGATCAATAACGTCTTTGAATTTGACGATCTCGTGGTTCGCCGTGTGATGTTACCGCGAGGGAACGTGGCGTTCTTTGATATTAATGAACCCGTGTCAAAACTCCGCGAACTCGTGCGGACCACCATGCACACCCGCTACCCGGTCTGCGACCGCTCGTTGGATAAAGTTCTGGGGGTGGTTCATATCAAAGACCTGTTGACGGCGCCGGAAAGCGATGAAACGTTTGACGTCCGATCGATCATGCGACCACCCAAAAAGGTCCACGAAACGATGCCGATCAGCAAGGTTCTGAGGCATTTCCAAGCCACCCACCAATTGATGGCATTTGTGATCGACGAATACGGCACCATCACGGGGATGGTTACACTGGAGAACGTCCTGGAGCGGATTGTAGGCGAAGTTGACGACGAATTTGACAACGCCGACCCCAACATCGTGCCGGAAACAGCGGGTGAGTTCATTGTCAGGGGAATCACCCCGATCGACGAACTGCGCCGACGTCTGGATATTCCGCTGGAGGAGTCGGAAGATGCCGATACGGTCAGCGGCCTGTTGATGGAACATTCACAACGAATCCTCTCACAGGGCGACAAGATCGAGCTTGAGGGCGCGATTGCGGAAGTGCTGGAAATGAAAAATGACAGCGCCACGAAAGTCCGCTTTAGATTGCAATCGCCCCCCGAGGCATAGCGTTCATTTCGACCCGGACCGGACACCCAAACGGCTTTCTCCAATTGCTCACAACCCTTTATCCCGGAACAACTTACGCAGCGCCGGATCGATTGGAAATGATCCCAATAGCTGTTGACGATGCAAGCGACGATTTCGTATTCCAGAGCCTGGAAGTTCCCGAAATCAGTCCTTTCGACAACATCATCCCGAATGCAATCTTGCCGGATCGCAATCCTTACGTCGATTCTTGTCGCATCAAGTGTCGTTAACGGCGCGGAAACTCTTTCGATGCAGGGACCCGTCGTCCCCGCATCATTCACAGAGAATCCTGCGCAGGTCGAAGCCGCACCTGCTGTGGCGGTTACCAAAGAGACAATTGAATCGGAGCACGCGTCGATCTTGGCGGCCGAACTATCGGATGCACAGAAGACAGAGTTCGACGGCCGACTGAACAAGGCTAGCGTCTCGCTGCAAGTGGCCGAGGAAGACGGAAAACGATCCGCGGCATTTGACACCCAAACCAAAGCGATTCCGGAACAGCTGGAAAAGCTTCGCGCCAACATGGCGACGAAACTGGATGTGACCGACGTGCCACTGGCGGTCGATGCCACCGTCGCACAATTGGAATCGCAACTCGCCCAATTACGGCAACACGTCGCGGCGATAGAGACTGAGTTCAATGCCAAGAACAAAGAATTGGAGTCACGACCGACACGTATTCAAGAAATCACGAAAGAGTCCATCGAGCTGCAAAAGAAGATCACCGCGGCTGCGGAGCAGCAACAAAAATCGCCTCCTGCCGATTTGGACGGTCGAACAAAATGGTTTGAAGCATCGGCTCGATACAGTGCATTGCAAAAAACCTTTGACCGACTTCAGGCGGAGCGTCGGTACTTGGATGGTGCAACGGAGCTGTTGCCGTTGCAACGTGACATCCTGCAACGCGATTTGAAAGAACAGAAACGTCGCCTGAACGTCTTCCAAACGGCCGTGGAGGAATGGCGAAAAAAGGAATCCAAACGACAGGCCGATCAAGCGCGGCGGACTGCCGAACAGTCGCATCCTGCGTTGCGTTCGATGGCCGAGGAAAACGCCAGGATCGCTGAAGCACGGATCGCAACCGCGAGCGGTATTGAACGGGTCCGGAAAAATGCCAAAGCTCTGACAGACCTGTCGCATTCACTGGCCGAGGAATTCGAGGACCTGCGACAAAAGGTTGAATATGCCGGTGCAACCTCATCAACCGGATTGCTGCTACGGAAAAAGCGAGACGAGCTGCCAAAACTTTCTGAGTTTGTTGCTCGCGAAAAACTGGTCCACGATGAAACTCCGCGGCTGCATTTACAGTTAATGGAATGGAACAGGCTTCAAAACGAAGTTGTCGATCCGGCCGAAGCCGCCAACGCTGCGATGGCAAAGCTTGGCAAGTTGGAGAAAAAGTACGGCCGTGAGCAAGTACTTGAAGTAGTCACCAGGATTTTTGATGATCGTCGCAACCTGTTGTCCAATGCAATTCCCGACCAGGGAACGTATTTGCAAGTACTGAACGATCTGGAGCTGGCCAACCAAACACTCCGAGCCGACGTCGACGAATTCCGCAAATTCCTTGACCAACGTATTCTTTGGATGCGCAGCGACGAGATCTTGGAGGCCGAAGACTTTAAACAGGCCGCTAGCGGGATCGCTACGTTGTTCAGCCCGACGCGGTGGTCTGAGGTTGTTCGCGTTGGATGTGGCGATATCGCGAGACGCCCGGCGATTGGCCTTGGTGTTCTTGCGCTGTTTGCATTGATCGTCGTCTTTCGGGAAAAACTGCTGTCCGTCCAAAAACGTCTCAGCCAACCTCCCGAGGCAGGAGAGCCGGCCAGTTTTGTTCGGTACGCAACTGCATTCGCGATTACCTTTTTGGTCGCGATTCGCTGGCCGATCCTAATGATCGCAATCGGGTTCCGATTAAAGTTGGCATCCGGAAGCTCCCTGTGGACTCAATCCGTCGGCGATGCCTGTTTAACGACGGTGGTTTTGCTTTGGGGGTGTGAACTGCTGCGCGAAGTCGCTCGCACGGAAGGCATCGGGGAAAAGCTTTTTCGCTGGCCGATTGAAGCAACCAGGTCGATTCGGAGAACATTCAAAGCTACGATGGCTTTTGGCACTCCGCTACTAGCCCTGCTTCTGCTGTCTCAATTCGGCGAACTTGCCGAACTGGAAAGTCTGCACCGCATCCTGTTCATCGTGACGATCTTGCTGTTTGTCGTCCAAATCGGGTTACTATTGTCCCCGAGAGGCCGCATGATGAAAGCGATTGCTGCCGAAGCACCGAAGGCCGCGATTTATCGTGCCCGATATATGGTTTGGCTTGCCACCACCGCTGCCCCCGGTGGTTTTGCCGTCCTTTCAATCTTGGGATACCATTACTCGGCCTACCAGCTTTCTGGGCGACTGGCCGAAACCGGTGCCGCAATCGTCGCGATCATCTTCCTGCATGCACTGGCAAAATGCTGGATTGAAGTCGCCAACTACAATCGTTCGCTCTCGGCACCTGCGGCTCCCGTCGAAGCGGAAGTCACGCAAGTCGAATCGCTGATCTCCGATGACTATGCGACGGTTCAACCGCAAGGAAGTAACGACGGTCACGCCATAGACGATGCCCACCATGAAGTCCGGTACTTCCTTCAATACGCAACCGTTGCACTGATGATGTATGGCGGATGGGTCATCTGGTCCGACGTTCTACCTGCGCTTCACATCCTTGACCGAGTGGAACTGTGGCAAAACATCGAATCGGTTGCGGAAAAGGTAACCGGGAATGACGGCATCGAGAAAATTCAGATCACCGACCATGCCGTTCCGACGACCTTGACTGATTTGTTGGCAGCACTGTTGGTCTGCATCGGCACAATCCTGCTCGGTAGGCGCCTGCCCGGATTTTTGCAGCTTACGTTTCTCGATCGGCTTCCGTTCGATCAAGGTGGGCGCCAAGCGATTGCCATATTGGTTCGCTATGTCGCCACTCTTGCAGGACTCTTGTTCGCGTGTCACATCATTCGACTCTCCTGGAGTAGTGTGCAGTGGCTCCTCGCGGCGATGACGGTCGGTCTCGGTTTCGGTCTTCAAGAGATCTTCGCTAATCTGGTCAGCGGGATCATCATCCTGTTCGAACGGCCGATTCGGATGGGCGACTTGGTCACCGTCGACGACATTACTGGGAACATCACCAAGATGCAGATTCGGGCAACAACCATTACCGATTTTGATCGTCGCGAATTGATTGTCCCCAACAAAAAGTTCATCACCGACAACGTGATCAACTGGACGCTCAGTGATCCGATCAGCCGTGTCGTGTTGCCTGTTGGTGTCGCCTACGGAACTGATATTCGACGAGTGGAAGCCATTCTTTATCGGATCGCAAGAAACTGTTCGTTCGTGATGAAAGAACCCGCGCCGTCAACGCTGTTCAAAGGGTTTGGCGACAGTACGCTGGACCTTGAATTGCGAGTCTTCATCCCGAAACGCGATCTTTATGTCGACGTTGTCAATCAGATCAACAAAGCGATCGCGACGGAATTCAAACGCGCTGAAATCGAAATTGCCTTCCCGCAACGTGATTTGCACATCAAATCATACGAGTCGATCGCTGTTGCGTTGACGAAAGATGAACGGGGCGCGGCCTGATTGGATTGGGCTGCGAATCGATCGGTTTCCATCTTGATTCTCGGGACGGATTTAGGTCACGGGGAAACGTCGGCAAGCGACGCAATTTCACGAACCAGGTTGCAAAGCTTCGGCGTGATCTCGTCGTGTTGTCGCTTCAGCGCTTCCGCGTCACCCGCACGCGCCGTATCGATCAGGTTCTGGACCGTACTGACCGGTTCGGCGGTCTCAAACGCACTCAACAATCCCTTCAACGCATGGGCGGTTAACGCGGCTTGCGGCAACAAGTCCTCCTGGACTTCGGTTTCTAATCGAGAAATCATTTGGGGAGCGTCCTCCGAAGCAATCCCTGCCAACAAGACCAGCGTCTCTTCATCTCCACCGAGCCGTTGCAATGCGGCCGAAAAACGCGTTCTTTGGGATTCTGTCATTGATGCTACCGCCTCTTGATGCGTGATGGTGGGGTAAGTCACGTACCTGTTCAATCAGGCGATCGATGCAATTTCCGGACCGTTCCTCAGCCGATTTCGACATCACTTTTGACTACGATGTTAAACGTGTTGATACGATCACGAAGCTTTCCTCGCGTGATACCAAGGATTTCCGCCGCTTGACTTTGGTTGCCACCGGTTTCTTTCAAGACCTGCATGATCACATATCGCTCCATGTACTCCAGCGCCTCGGAGTAGACATTGGTGGACTTTTCTGCAATCAAACGCTTGACCAGTTCAGGCAAACCGGCTCCCGTGGCTGACGCATTGGTGTCAGATTCGTCGTTAAACGAGTCGCCCGAACCATGGATCCCCGAACCATGGTCGCCTGTTCGAGT
>JAGQPO010000099.1 GCA_020426665.1 Planctomycetales bacterium | reverse complement strand
CCATTCTTCGGGAAGGTTGTCTTCGTGGAAAATGGCTTCGACCGGGCATTCAGGCACACAGGCCTCGCAATCGATGCACTCTTCAGGGTGAATGTAGACCATTTGTTCTCCCTCGTAGAAACATTCTACGGGGCAAACGACGACGCAATCGGTGTATTTGCAACCCGAGCAGGGTTCAGCCACGATGTGAGCCATGTTCAAAAACCTTTCGTTACGGGAACCTCTGTGGAATGAGCTCTTCGACCAATATATCGGCCGGACAAGAGATTGACTGCACCCCATCCTGGCGGACTCAGAATCGATCAGTCATTCTGGGTCTTTCCCCCTGTTTCACCCCCTGCACCCCGGCTACACGTGTCCCACACCACCCTCCAACAGCTCCGCGTCAAACCGGGACGCCAATTTCCATTCCTGGCCAGACATCCCTGGGTCCATGCCCACGCTTTGATTCGGGACGGAGACAAATTCGGCGACGGTGGCGATCTGAAACGCGGCGATGCCATTGATTTGGTCGATATGGACGGCAATTTCCTCGGCCGCGGTTTGGTCAACCCCGACAGCCGGTTAAGGGTTCGTCTGTATACCTATGACAGTCAGACCGAAATCAACGACGACCTTTGGCGAAGCCGTATTGATGACGCAATCCGGCGCCGATCGCTCAACGGCAAGGCGGCCGATGACGAAGCCCAGCGATTGATTTTCAGCGAATCTGATCTGATCAGTGGACTGATCGTGGACCGCTACGCAGATTGTCTGGGCGTCCAATTCACCGCCGGAGCGCTGATGAAGTGGCGCAACACCATCCTGGACCATCTTCGCAGTGTGACGGGTTGCCGCCAGATGGTCGTCCGGGTGGATGAGAAAACTGCGAAGTACGAAGGCATAGAGCCCGAATCGGGAACGCTTGCCGTTCCCGGCGTCGACTTAAACGAGCCGGTTCACTATCGACAAAACGGTTTGGATTTGACGGTCGACCTGGTGGGTGGCCAAAAAACAGGTGGATATTTGGACCAGCGAATAAATCACGCGGTCGCTGCGGGTTACCTGACGGGAAAACGCGTCTTAGATGTGTGCTGTTACACCGGCGGTTTCGGGCTGGTGGCGGCGAAACAAGGGGCATCCAGTGTGACCGGAATTGATTCAAGTGCGGTAGCGATTGCGGCAGCGGCTGAATCGGCATCCCGAAATGGAGTCGCCGATCGGATGGCGTTTTTACAGGAAGATTGCTTCGAAGCATTGAAAAGATTGGGTGACGAGGGCCAGAAATATGACGCCGTCATCTTGGATCCGCCGCGTTTTGCCGGGTCTCGACACCAGGTCGACCAGGCTTTGCGGGCTTACCGGCGACTAAACAGCTTGGCGGTTGACCTGCTACCGCCCGGCGGGGTGTTGGTGACATGCAGCTGTAGCGGTCGTGTTTCACGGTCTGAGTTCTTGAACATGATGGTCGACGTGGGCAGGCGGCAGCGCCGCGACATCATCGTGCTGGAAAACCGCGGACCGGCGCCGGATCACCCCCTGGCTGTCGGTTGTCCGGAAAGTGACTACCTAAAATGTGTGATTGCCCAAGTGGTTTAGAATTCTCAGCAGGCGCCCACGTAACAACCAGATATAGTAATGTATCACGGCAAAACTCCATCTCGATCCTTTTCTAACCGGGGTCTGCCCATGTCGGGTGTGACGTTGAAAGTTCTTCATGGCGCCGATCGTGGCAAAGTGTTCGGCGACCTGACTCCGCCTTTTACCGTTGGGCGTGAGGAGGTTAATGACATCCAACTCAATGATGAACGGGTGAGTCGTTGTCACTTCAAGATCCAGCGTGACAACGATCGTCTGGTCCTCACGGACTTGGATAGTACGAACGGTACAAAGGTCAACGGAGTTGAATACCCACTCAAGATTCTTCGCAGTGGTGATTTAATTTCGGTCGGCCGAAGTTTAATGCTCGTCGGCTCCGAAGAAGAAATCGCGGCGCGGCTGGCGGCACTGGGCAGTGAAAACCCGACCATGTCGCGAGAGATGTCTTCTTCGGAAAGTTCCGTTGCATTGGAACTGAGCCAAGAGAAGTCGCCGTTCCAAATGGACATCGCATCGGTTCGTGAGATTCCATCGATCCCCGATAACTTGAGCCCCGGCCAAAAAGCCCAGCTCTGCGAGATCCTGGACTTCCTACAGCATCGACTGTGCAAGCTGGTCGAAACGGCAAAGATTGATGAATCCAGTCAATCGGTGACGTTGAAACTGAGTTCGTGGCAACGATTGCTCGGCGTACAGGCTCGGCTCGGTGAAATGCATCGCAAGGTTTCCAATCCCGATTGGGAAGGAGATTGAACCTAGTCGTCCGTCCAGATTAAGTATTAGGGTTAACAGCGACTTGTACGACGGACTTCCAGTCCGTCGTCCCCTAAAATCAAGAATTGACGAATCACAATTGGATGCTGCCGTCGGCCTAAGCCCGCGGATGAAATTCCTTGTGCACACGTTTGAGCCGCGAATGCTCGACGTGTGTGTAGATCTGTGTGGTTTGAATACTGGCGTGGCCGAGCATCTCTTGCACCTGACGCAAATCCGCACCGCCGGCTAACAAGTGTGTTGCAAAACTGTGACGCAGCGAGTGGGGGCTGATGTCAGCGTCGATGCCAGCGCGGCGCGCATAAAGTTTGACCAGTCTCCACAGTTGAATCCGGTCCAGCGGACGCCCGCTTCGCGAAAGAAACAATTCGGCGGGCGGTTGCGGCATCTTGGCCGCCAGGTCGCCGCGAAGCTCGTCCAGATAAACCTTGATTGCGGCGATGGCTTGATCGCCGATCGGAACCATACGTTGCTTGCCGCCTTTGCCGGTGCACTTGAGATGCTTTTGATCCAGTGATAGATCAGCCATTCGCAAGGAACACACTTCGCTGGCCCGACATCCGGTTGCGTACAACACCTCCAACATGGCAACATCGCGCTGCCAAAAGGCGTCGGTCTTTCGCGGAGCCGCCAAAAAATCGTCGACCTGATGTCGCGACATGACGCCCGGCATCCGTTGCCACATCTTTTGTGCAGCCAGCAAATCGGCGGGGTTTTCGGTGACGATGCCCTCCAATTGCAAGTACTTGAAAAACGTTCGAACGGCGACGACGCAACGCGAGACCGATGCCGGAGCCAAGCCGCTGTCGGAAAGCGTCCCCATGAACTCCGTCAAATCCCCCACGCGGATGGCATCCAATCGTCGGCGACCGAGCCAACCAATAAACCGATTCAGATCGCGACCGTATGCTGCAATCGTATTTTCAGCCAGATGACATTCGCCACGCAGGTATCCCAGAAATTCTTCTCGGATCGAGTCGGTGGTCTGAGACGGTTTTGCGGGCGGCCCCGTCTCCCGCATCATCTGCAACTTGGTTCTTCGTTTGGCCACCGTGAATTGATCTACCGCCGGATGGGAGTCGTTGTTGTATCCTTGCCCTATGATTTGGTCGGCAAATCGACGCCTTCCACGCTTTCCCCTCTCTCCTTTTAGTGATTTCGATGAACATTTTGGTTGTCGGTGGTGCCGGTTACATCGGTTCGCACGCGGTTCGATTACTTGACGATGCTGGACACCGTGTAACGGTCTATGACAACCTTTCGCGGGGTCACCGCCAGGCTGTCCCGGCGGGGATGCTTGTCGAAGGCGAACTATCGGATCGCGAAAAATTGGTCGGTGTGCTGAAGCAGAAACAAATCGATGCGGTCATGCACTTCGCCGCGTTCGCGCTGGTCAACGAGTCCGTCAATGATCCCGCGCTGTACTATCGAAACAACGTGATCGCAGCCATCGAATTGTTGGACGCGATGCGTGAAGCCGACGTTAAAAAAATCGTCTTCAGCAGCACAACGGCCACGTATGGCGAGCCCGATATCATCCCGATCGCGGAAACCACGTTGCAGCAACCGATCAACCCCTACGGATTCACCAAACTGGTCTTCGAACACGCTCTGGCCGACTATGCAGCGGCATACGGGTTTGGATACGCAGCACTGAGATACTTTAACGCGGCCGGCGCCAGACCCGACGGCTCGATCGGCGAAGACCATTCACCGGAATCTCACCTGATTCCGATCGTGTTGCAAGTCGCCTTGGGGCAGCGTGAATCGATTACGGTCTATGGCGACGACTATCCGACGCCCGACGGCACTTGCGTCCGGGACTACATCCACGTCGACGATCTGGCACGCGCCCACCTGGCGGCGCTCCAGCGGTTGGAGCCGGGCCGAGGAATCTGCGTCAACTTGGGAACCGGCCGAGGGACGAGCGTCCGAGAAATCATTCAAGCCTGCCGCGAGGTCACCGGTCACCCGATTCCCGAGGTGATCGGCCAGCGCCGCGCCGGAGATCCGCCGGAATTGGTGGCCGATGCGAGCCTTGCGGCGGAGTTATTGGGCTGGCAAACGGAATACAATGATGTCAAAGGCATCGTCGAAACCGCGTGGAATTGGCACCAAAGTCACCCACAGGGTTATGCGGGCGGTTCAAACGTCCAGTAACCAACCGATTAAGTTGTGGCGGAGCAATCGTTTTTTTGGGCTCACAAGCAACCGAAACCCCGTTCTGAAACGGGGGATCTGATAGCCGGCCCATAATGCAACTCGTACGAACACGATTCAACAACCAATTTCCCGTCAAGATGAAACGAATCATCCCGATTGCCGCACTTACGCTTTGCCTGCTGGCGTGCAGCCTGACGCACGAAACGACTCGCGCGGCCGAACTGGACCGACGTCAAAAAGCAATGGTGACGACCATCGGCGCAACCATCAATCGCGCCGGCCAAGCCTACTACGAGGGAAAGTACGACGCGTCGGGAATCGAGATTCGTAAAGCACTCGATCAAGTCGAACGTGCGATCGATTTGGGAAGCCCCGAATTGTATGACGCGATTTCAGTCCACCTGGACAAGATCTCGCGCGCCCACGCGCTCTTGGAATTGGAAGGGATTTCGTTGCCGCCGTTCCGCAGACCACCGCGTCCCTCGGCGACGGCAGACTCGGCAACACCCGACAAGGGGGCACCGTCCGGAACGCCGATCCCGTCCCCGAGCGATCCCACAATGGTCAGTTTCACCAATCAAGTCGCTCCGATTTTGGTCGGCAAATGTGGGCGTTGTCATGTCAGTGCCAGTCGTGGCGGTTTCAATGCGGCAAGTTATGCAGTGCTGATGAAAGGCCCGCCGGAAGGTGTCGTTGTTTTTGCGGGTGATCCGATTGGCAGCCGGTTGGTGGAGACTATCGAAACCGGTGACATGCCGCGCGGTGGTGCAAAGGTCTCCCCGGACGAGCTGAAAATCTTGAAAGATTGGATTGCCCAGGGGGCTAAATTTGACGGCAGCGATGTCAATCAAACGATCGCGTCGACCTCCGCTCCGACCGCCGCACCCCAACCCGATCCGCCCAAGATCGCAATGGCGACCGGAAAGGAAACCGTCAGCTTCTCATTCGATATCGCACCGTTGCTGGTCGAAAATTGTGGCGGGTGCCACATTGACGCGATGCAGGTACGTGGCGGATTGCGAATGGACACCTTCGTCCAGATGATGCGTGGTGGCGACAGCGGAGCAATCATCACACCGGGGCGCGGCGAATCGAGTTTGTTGGTCAAAAAGCTTCGTGGAACGGCCACCGATGGCGAGCGGATGCCGGCCGGCGGGCGACCGCCGCTTAGCGACGCTTCGATCATGTTGATCAGCAAGTGGATTGACGAAGGGGCGACGATCGATGCCAGTGAGAATCAACCCGTTAAAGTGATCAGCCGATTGGCATGGGCTTCGCGCGCCAGCAGTGCCGAACTGTCCGCGAAACGAGCCGAGACCGCGAATCAAAACCTGAAACTCGCCAACCCCGCGGCGACGATGTCCGAGGCGGTAACCGATCACTTTCGCGTGATCGGAGCCGGGTCCGAACAGACCATGGAATTGGTCGGACAGATCGCCGAAAAGCATCTCAAGATCGCCAAGTCCGTCGCACGTCCCAAACCGTCTCAAGACGCCGAAGATTACTTTCGAGGCCGGGCGACCATCTACGTCATGCCCAAGCGTTACGAGTACAGCGAGTTCGCCAAGATGGTCGAACAACGCAGTGTTCCCGCCGACTGGGCGGCACACTGGATCTTCGACGGGATCGACGCCTACACCGCAACCGTGGCAACCGAAAGTGAAGAACAGGAGGTGATTGAATCCCGACTGCTTGCACCCATCGTCAGTCTTGCCGTTGCCACACGCGGGACGGACGTGCCGCGGTGGTTTGCCGAAGGAGTTGGTTCGGCGATCTCGATGCAACAGAATGCAAAGAGCCGCACCGAAAAGGACAAGCTGCGAACCTTGGCAGCCGAGGCCGCAACGTCGGTCAAAGACGCAAAAGCGTTTTTGGACAACAAACTCACGCCCGAACAATCTGACTCGTTCGGCGCCGCACTTGCCATGTCGATGCTGGACCGAAACCGCCGAAAACTACTCGATGCAACGCTGCGTCTGCTGGGCGATGGCAAGTCGTTTGACGAAGCCTTCGTGGGAGGATTCGGAGTGACACCCGCGGTCTATATCGACCAACTTTTGCAATACGCCAAATAGAGTTCTCGGACGCTTGATCCATCGTGGCCGCAATGCGTTGTCATGTCCGGCCCTTGGCAATTCTCTGCTGTGTGGGACCATGTGCTAAACAACGGGCGACCGTTGCCGTTCATATGGGACCTCCAATTGCCGAGTGCCGCGATCACGATGAATGAAACTCCCGAGCAAAACGAAACTCGCCGGACTGCGGAGCGAACGGCGGTACGGTCAGCCGGCGACCAGACGATCCAGCAGTATCAAAACTGGATGCAAACCAACGCAGCGGCGCAACTCATGCGTGCCGCCCGGCAATCCGGAATCACCGCCAAGCTGCGCGAGCGGCAACACACCCTTGCGGAATTGTGCGAATCGTTATCGACCGACGCCGTCACAACCGCGCTGTTGCTGGACGCCCTGGTCGCCATCGGTTTCGTCGAACGCTACGCAGACGATTTTGCACTGGCGCGCGCCGGGCATCTGCTTTGCCAATACGACGATGATCTGGGCGATCGTCGCTGGGAAACACTTGTCGGTCGGCTGAAACAAGATTCCGACCAACCGCCGACGGCCGATGGTTTGGAATATCGATCGCGGCTGGCCGCCACCCAGTGGATTCATACCGCCGCTGCCATCCAAGCGGCGGAGATTCTGGACGTCGGCGGCGCAGGCGGACCGGCCGGTATCCGCATTCTGGATCTCGGATGTGGTTCGGGCGTCTGGAGCTGTGCGATGGCACACCGTGACGAGAGTGCGACGATCGTGGCGGTTGACCATCCTGCGGCAATTTCCGCGGCGCGCAGCACTGCCGATTCGATCGAGTTAGGGGGTCGTTTCAAAACGATCGACAGTGATCCGATCTTTGCAACCGTTGGTGAAAACAATTTCGACCTGGTCGTCTTGCCCCAGCTGTTGTCCGGGTATTCCGATTCCCAGGCGACCGAGTTGCTCCGAAAAGCAGCCGCCGCGGCGACATCAGGCGGCCGAGTCGTCGCCCCCGATTTTTACGTCGGGCCAGGCCGCGCGGGGCTGCAGGAGTCGCTGAACCGATTATCGATTCATCTGGCAACCGCGGCCGGCCGAGTACGCGACTTGCGGGAATGCCAACAAATGTTTCTCGGGGCCGGATTGGGGTCGATTCAGTTCACGTATCTGGCGGCCAGCGAAGCCGGACTGGGAATGATCGTTGCGGAAAAGGCCTGAGTGCTCGGTCACAATTAAGAATCGGGACTCCAGCCGTAGCGGTAGTCGTCATGACTTTCGACGATTCCAAGGTCCCCGTTCAAAGTGTTTTCCCATCGGCGGGTCCTTTTTTTTGATTCCGGATTGACGAACCGTACTGTGCGTTTCTACGATGCTGGGCCAAATTTAACTTGAAAACGACTCCAAACTTACCCCCTAGCAGCCATGGCTGTCCCCAAGCGAAAACACAGTAACAGTCGAACCGGCAAACGCCGCAGCCACGACCACGTCAAGAAACGCCAGATCGCCTATTGCCCGCAGTGCAGCAGTTCGGTGCCGACGCACACGATTTGCCCGAAATGTGGCTATTACCAAGGCCGAACGCTTGTCGAACCGCGTGACGAGTAATCGTTTCGTACCTTTCGACGCATTTCTTTGACGACCGTCCGCCATGTGATTGTGGTCGGCAAAAATAGGGTCAGGAACCAATCGGACGGACTTTGGTGAAAAGGAATTCGGCAATCGTTGGTGTCTAGCCTTTAGAGGCGATTCCCATTCGCTGCGTAGCAGCGGAAATGGGCGGCTAAAGCCTGCACACCAACACCGATTCCCATGCCATACAATCCTGCCCCCTTTTTGCTGGTTGAATCGGTGCTGCGGCATATATTTTTGAGCGGCCTGTATCAATGGATGTAACCTCCTGCGGAATCCTCTTTCCCGGCCAGGGCGCCCAGAACGTCGGCATGGGCCGGTGGTTGTGCGAAACCTACCCCGTCGCAAAGGAATTGTTTGCCGAAGCCGGCGATGTCCTTGGTTATGACTTGGCGGACTTGTGCCAAAACGGGCCTGCCGAAAAGCTGGACGCGACGGAGTTTTCGCAGCCCGCATTGTTTACCGTCGGTATCGCGGCGGCACGTGTTCTGTCACAGCAGCATCCCGAACGTGTCGCCAATGTGACTGCCACCGCCGGGCTAAGCCTTGGTGAATACACCGCGGTTTGTTTTGCCGACGGGTTGGACTTTGCCGATGCCTTGCGGTTGGTTCAACGGCGTGGCCAAGCGATGCAGGCCGCCGCCGATGCGGTCCAAAGCGGTATGGCCAGCGTGATCGGAATGGATCTGGAAAAACTTCAATCGCTGTGCGACCAGGTGCGTGGCGAGGATGAAGTCCTGCGTCCGGCGAACCTGCTTTGCCCCGGTAACATCGCCGTCTCAGGACACCTTTCCGCGATCCAACGGCTACAGCCGGCGGCCGTGGAAGCCGGCGCCATGAAGGTCGTTCCGTTGTCCGTTGCCGGCGCGTTCCACACCTCGCTGATGGAGCCCGCCGTGGAGTCGCTTACCCAGGCGCTCGCCGAGATGCCGATCCGCGAGACACGCATCCCTGTCTACAGCAACGTCGACGCCGCGCCCCATCAATCGGCTGAAGAAATCCGAGCACTGCTCAGTCGACAAGTCACCCAGCCGGTCATGTGGGAAGCTTCGATCCGACGAATGATTGACGATGGCATCCAAGGTTTTCTGGAAGCGGGCACCGGACGCGTCCTGCGCGGCACGTTGAAACGCATCGAACGAAAAATCCCTACCGACGGCTTCGGCGACGAATGAGAAAGCAGTCTCGCGCAGCAGAGGTTTTTGATTTTGGTGTACGACGGACTTCCAGTCCGTCGACAAAGGTCGGTTAGCTGACGATAGGCCTGATCTTCACCGGTTGTAGCAAACAAAACACAATCAAATAAATTCTCCCCAAAAGCAATCACCACCGAAATCAAACTCCATGGAACTTTCACTCAAAGCTGACCTTTCCGGTCAAGTCGCTATCGTCACCGGGGCCTCCCAGGGCCTTGGTAAGGCCGTCGCCATCGCATTGGCGATGAACGGCGCGACCGTTGTCTGCATGGCGCGCAATGCTGACAAGTTGGCCGCTACCGTTGCCGAGATCGAGGCGGTCGGCGGGAAAGGAATCGCGCTGGCTTGTGACGTTACCGATCGCCAAGCTGCTGCTGCTGCCATTGAGGGCGTCGCCAGTGAACACGGTCGATTGGACATTCTGGTCAACAACGCCGGAATCACTCGAGACAAAACCATGCGTGGCATGAGTGACGAGGAATGGGACAGCGTGATTGCCACCAACCTGACCAGTTGCTTCGTCTGCTGCCGAGCGGCGGCGGGAATCATGCGAAAAAAGAAATATGGCCGAATCATCAACATGGCCAGCATTTCGGGGCTGATCGGCAACCCAGGCCAGGCAAATTACTCAGCCAGCAAAGCGGGGATGATCGGCATGACGCGAACCATGAGCAAAGAATTGGTCAATCGCGGCGTGACCGTCAATGCCGTCGCTCCGGGGTTCATCGCCAGCGAAATGACCGACGCTATCCCGGCGGGAATCTTGGATGAAGTGAAAAAGTCGATTCCCGCAAAACGTATTGGAAATCCCGAAGATGTCGCCGCAGCGGTGCTTTTCCTCGCGTCTCGCGACGCAGGCTATATTTCCGGCCAGACGATCGTGGTCGACGGCGGCATGATCGGCTAGTCCGTGGATACCCGGCATATTGACGCCTTTTGCTTGTTTCCCCTATCTTTTCGGCGAATCAACGAAGCGTCTCCGGGCTCCAAACCCTGCCGTCTCGTTCCTCCCCTACAGATGAGGGGCGTTTCGTTCCCTTAAAAACTTCCCTTTGCAGAAAAAACCATTGGAGATTGCTTATGGCTACCGTCGAAGAACGCGTGGTCGATATCGTTGCTGAACAACTTGGTGTCGAAAAAGACAAGATCAGCCGCGAGACTTCCTTCGTCAACGACCTGGGTGCCGATTCGTTGGACACCGTCGAATTAGTGATGGAGCTTGAAGAAGAGTTCAACATCAGCATTCCTGATGAAGCAGCCGAAAAGATCCAGAAAGTCGGCGAGGCAGTGGATTTCATCGAGAATGCGAAAGGCGACGACGCCTGAGCCGCTCTCCGCTTCAACCGCTCTGTTTAATCGCATTGCCGCTCCATGGTTTTTGGCGTAACGGGTTGCTTGCCGTTCGTCGAATACTGAGGGCGGCATTTTGTCATCCGACTCTCGGGAGTCTTCATCATTCGTCGCCGAAACGCCCACTGCCGGCGGGCAAGACCTTGGCGGCATTGATCCATTGAACGCATCGCCAAGGCATCTCGATGCCTCAGGGTTCACCAACAACGTGTCACAACAAGAAATTTTCAGAGGCGACCGACGCGTCGTCATCACCGGTATCGGTGCGGTAACACCACTCGCATTGGAAGTCCCCAGAATGTGGGACCGTCTGATCGCAGGCGACAGCGGCGTCGGCAAGATCGAACTGCTGGATACCTCCGAGTACAAAGTTCACTTCGCCGGTGAAGTTTGGAATTTCACTTTGGACGGCGTTACCGATCCACACGAAGCCAAACGCTTGGATCGGTTCACTCAATTTGCCGTCCATGCCGGGCAACAAGCGGTGTCGGATTCAGGTGTCGATTTTGAATCGCTGGACCGAACTCGCTGCGGTGTGATCCTGGGCAGCGGCATCGGTGGGCTGATCGAAATCGAAAACCAGATCGAACGCATGTTGACCAAAGGGCCGTCTCGTGTCAGCCCGTTCACGGTTCCCAAGATGATGGTCAACGCCGCCGGTGGAAACATTTCCATCACCTACGGATTAAAAGGCCCCAACTACGCCGTGGCAACGGCCTGTGCCAGTGCGACCAACGCGATGGGCGACGCGCTGCGCAGCATTCGGATGAATGAAACCGATCTGGTCATCACCGGTGGCAGCGAAGCGGCCTTGACGCGAATGGGATTGGCCGCATTCCAAAACATGAAAGCCCTCTCCACACGCAACGACGAACCGACAAAAGCAAGTCGGCCTTTCGATGCCGACCGCGACGGGTTCGTGCTCGGCGAAGGCGCCGGCGTGTTGGTCTTCGAAGAACTGGAGCACGCCAAGAAACGTGGCGCAAAGATCTACGCCGAACTGCTCGGGTACGGGACGACCAGCGATGCCGGTCACATCACAGCCCCCGACCCTGATGGAAACGGCGCGGCCGCTGCAATGGTGGCGGCGTTGGCCGATGCCCGAATCTCGCCCGGCCAAGTCGATTACATCAACGCACACGGCACCAGCACACCGCTTGGCGATAAAGCCGAAACCACCGCAATCAAACGTGTTTTTGGTGATGCCGCCTACCAAACCAGCGTCAGCAGCACCAAGTCGGCGCTCGGGCACTCGTTGGGCGCCAGCGGTGGTATCGAAGCTGTGATTTTGTGCAAAGCCATCGAGTCGGAAATCCTGCCGCCGACGATCAATCTGGACACACCTGATCCGGATTGCGACCTGGATTACACCCCCAACGTTGCAAAATCCAGGGCGATCAAAGTGGCGATGAGCAACAGTTTCGGATTCGGCGGACACAACGCGTGTATCGTTGTCGGAAAGTTCGAAGGCTGAGACCAGAAACGCGGTGTTGGTTGGTATGCTATCAGCATGCCAACACCGAATTCACGCAGCTCATCCAATACCGTTGCTCGTGGTCCGTTGCTCGACCGCGAGGAATACATCGAACAATCACATTTGTTCAAGCTGTTGCATGAACAAGCCGGCGGACAATTCCCAATCCAGGAATTGCTTGATCAATTGCGCCACGAAATTCTGGCGACCACGCGTTTGCCGATGGCGATGGAGTACATGCTGACTGAGGTCAAGCACTCCGGCCTGCTTGGCCCTGCGATGATTCAACTGTCACACTACTTCACGCCCTTCCAAACCTTTCTGATCGGGCAAAGTGAATCGGACACCGGGCGCTTCTTGATGAATACAGCGTTCAAGGTCATGGAGGCCGAAGCGCAATATCGCGTCGCCGGCGCGACGCCGTCTGGGATGTTCTTTTTTCAATTCGAAACCCTCTGCCGCAATCGCCTTTCTTACGACCGTGGGTTGTCGGCGATGAGTGGTGATCCGATTTATGATGACAACTGGACGAATTGGATCTTGGGTTTGCGTGCGCAAATTGGTTTGGTGGACTTCGCCGATCTGCTGTTTTTGGTCAGCGAGGACTATCGCAAAAAACTGGAAGCCGCGGGCAAACCCACCGAAGGCAAAGGCCCTTTCTTGCTGGGTGAAAAAGAAGGCCGGATTGCGTTGGCCAATCGCCGCAAAGATCCGCTGTACCTGTTTAGCGCCCTACAGAGGCATCTGGGTTATCCCGTCGTGCCCAAACCGACGCCGATCGACGCCCGCCAGGAATTGATTCCGCAAATGGCCAGACGAATCGAGCGGCTTGAAGCACGCATCCAACTGATGGAAGAGGAACGCCGGGCATCGCTCGATATCACAAAGTTCTACGAGCAAAACAAGCACCGTCTGAATTTGCCCGAGTAAAATCCAGTCGCGGCGTTGATCGATCTCCATGCCGAATCCGTATCAACCTGCCGAAGCTGATGGGGGGCGATCAACAAAACACTGAACGTGCGCGCAGGGTTCGGAAAAGTGGATTAGAATCAATTCCACCTTCACCTCGCATCGCCATCCACCGCGCACGCAATGATGAATGACGACGAGATCACGCAGCGCACCGATCCACCTGAAATCACCTCCGCCCCCGAGGACTTGATCGTCACGGGGGATTACTCTTTGGAACCGCAGCCGGACAGTTCGTCTGACGAACCGATCACGCGGGTCGAAGAATTTTCGGTGCTCGAATTCCTGGGAAAAGGCGGCTTCGGTTCCGTCTATCGCGCCTACGATAGCCTGTTGCAACGCGAAGTCGCGCTCAAGGTTCCCCACCGACGACTTGTCAACCAGGCCGACTTGGCGGCGACGTATCTGCGTGAAGCTCGGGCGATGGCCAGTCTGGACCATCCCCACATCGTTCCCGTTTATCGCGCCGCGGAAACGAAAGACGTTGCGTGCTACTTGGTCACCAAGCTGATTCGCGGTTGCCACTTCGGCCAATGGATTCGCCGGCATCGCCCCAGCTATCGACAGCTCGCCGAAGTTTTTTGCTGCGTCGCCGATGCACTGGCCTATGCACATTCCCGCGGGATCGTTCATCGTGACATCAAGCCGGGAAACATTCTGATTGATGAAAATGATTGTCCGTACGTCGTCGATTTCGGTTTGGCGTTGCGAGACGTCGAACACGAAGGCCGCAGCGCCTACATCGGCACGCCGGCTTATATGAGTCCCGAACAGGCGCGCGGCGAAGGCCACCGCGTCGACGGACGTTCGGACATCTTTTCACTCGGGACGGTGATCTATCAAGCATTGACCGATACCAAACCGTTTAAAGGCGGAGATCGAGACAGCCTGTTCCAAGAGATCATTTATCTTGATCCGGTGGAACCACAAGAGATCGATCCGGACGTCCCGCCCGAGCTCGCGCGAATTTGTCTGAAATCACTTTCCAAATCCATCCACGACCGGTACGCCAGTTGCGAATTGCTTGTGGACGATTTGAAACACTTCATTGAATCGGCGGCTGTTCCCGGTTTGATGCCCGTTGCACCATCGGGCAACACTCGCGGCTCCAGCCCTCTTGCTGAGTCGGCCGAATCGACGAATCGCGATCAACACCGACGCGTGATTCCCAAGGGCTTGCGCCCGTTCGACTTGAGAGACGCCGATCATTTCTTGCAGTTATTGCCCGGACCGTATGACCGCGACGGATTACCGGATATCGTCCGATTTTGGTTGGCCAGAATCCAATGTGATGACCCCGCCGAGGCCATTCCTGTTGGGCTGATCTACGGACCCAGCGGATGTGGAAAGACGTCACTGGTTCGCGCCGGCATTTTGCCGCGATTGCCAAAACAGTGCGCGACGATCTATGTGCAAGCGACACCGGATGGCACGGAAACAGCACTCAAAAGTGCGATTCGATCTAAGTTCGGTGACGAACCCTTCGGCCCCGATTCGGCCAGCGACCTGGCCGACGTGGCCGGCCGATTGCGACGCGGTGCGAATCGAAAACTGGTCATCTTTATCGACCAGTTCGAACAATGGCTGTTTTCGCATCCCGAAATCGAACGAGAGGAATTGACCAACGCGCTCCGGCAATGTGACGGCGCGAACGTCCAGTGCGTCTTGATGGTCCGAGACGATTTTTGGCTGGGCATTTCTAGGCTGATGCAAACCATCGACTTGCCGATCTCGGAGAACGAAAACGCGACGCTGATTGATCTATTTGACTCACGACACGCACGCGCCGTATTGTCGTTGTTCGGTGCCGCACACCACCGATTGCCCGACTCACAACATCAGTTCTCCGTCGGTCAAAATCAATTCCTCGATTCGGCAATCCGTTATTTGGCGACCGAAGGGCGAGTGATTTGTGTGCAATTGGCTCTGCTGACGGAAATGTTGAAAAACACTGATTGGGATTCGACGTCAGACCTGTTCAAAGACGGTGGCACCGGAATTGGTGTTCGGTTTTTGGACGAGACTTTTGACAGCGACCGATCGCCCCGGCGGATTCGACTGTTCGCCGAAGGAGCCGAACGCGTACTCCGAGATCTGCTTCCCGATTCGGGATCGAGCATCAAAGGAGCCGTTCGCACCGAACAAGAATTAATGATCGCGTCTGGATATCGCGACAAGTCGGCTTTTCGAAAGTTGATTGCCGTCTTGGACGGTGAACTGCATTTGATCACGCCGACAGACCGTACCGAAGACGACAGTTTTAGCAATGAATCATCAGTCAGTGAAATCGGAACCACAGGATACCAACTGACGCACGATTTCTTGATCGCTCCGATCCGCCAATGGGTGGAGCTTAGGAACCGTACGACAAAGGCCGGCAAAGCAAGGTTGCGGTTGGAAGAGTTTTCGAAACTCTATCGATCGCGCCCGATGCCCCAAGCCCTGCCAACACTAGCCGAATACATCGCCGTTCGGCGCTACGTTTCGCCGGCATCGTACACCAATCACCAGGCCGTCATGATGTCGAGCGCGCGACGTCACCACCTGATTCGCATCGGCATATTGTTGCTCGTCGCATGCACCGTGACCGCGTTGGCCGGCGGCACCTATCGAATTGTTTCCAACCAAATTGCCCGACGTGATAACGAAGCCGCGCTCACGCGATTGCTGGACGCAGAACTCACCGAAGCGATCTCGTTGGCGGCGACGTTGCGTGATGATCCCTGGATGCATGATCAATCTTCAAAATTGTTTGCGAACCCGAAGAGCAAGGATTCTATTCGGGTTCGTGCGGCATTTGTCAGCGCCGACCGTGATCCACAGGCCGCAGCGACCATCGTTGCCTATGCGTTAACCGCACCGGCCGACGAGGTCGTACAGATCGCCGAAAATCTGGCGCCACTGTTGTCGACGTCGATGGACTCGGCCGTCGACGTTTGGCAATCGCAAACGGCCGGCCGCGGGGAATTGCTGCGGTCGGCCTGTCTGATCGCAAATGCCCCCGATCAAATCCATCGCCTGCGCAGTCCCGAGCAATTAACAATTCTGTTCCAGTTGTTGCTTGCCGAAAACCCCGTATGGTCCAAGTACTGGGGACTCGGATTCACACCACTTGCGGACGATTTATTACCGCTTTTGACGAAACACTTGTCGGACCCGATGAGAGACCAGATGTCGTTGACTGCCGTCAACCTGGTCCGGCAGTTTGCCCAGCACGATCCCGACCGCCTGGCACACCTTGTTCGCGCCACGCGGCCGTCGGAGTTCAACCTGTTGATGGAATCATTGGAGACGACCGCCGAAAAAAGCTTGGCCGCGCTCCAGAGAGAATGGGAAACGACGGCGGATGATCCAGTTGCAACCGTTGATAACAAGCGGCCGTGGGGATCACCATGGTGGGTCGCCGGAGACCGTGACCCGATCGAAGTGCGAACCGGTCAATCAATCGACGAATCTCTTTTGTCGCAGCTGCACGAATACGAGGCAGTCATCGGGCCGCATGCGATTGTGGCTCACCGAGTCCCCGCCGATCGCATTGATCAACTTACCGTCCGGCTTTCCGATTACAACTATCGGCTCGCACACTTGTCTGAAGTTCACGTCGATCAGACACGATTCTTTTTTGTGCTCTGGATATGCGACTCGGCCGAGTCGGTTTATGAATTGGATTTGACAGCCGAACAAGTTCGACAACGAAATCAAACATACCGCGACCAAGGGTTCGTCCCTGATTCGATCCATGGGTGTGTGAGCGATGACGGCACGATCGTGTACTTTGCGAGCTGGATTCGAAAGCCAAACAACCACTCCGTCGTTGACGCGGACCTTTACATCGAGGTCCCCGCATCAGAACACGAATCGGCGGGCTGGAGGCCCTTGTTGGAACGCGGCATGTCGTTGCCCCGATTGAACCTTTCAATCGAGCAACCCGACGGGACGGATTCGTTCACATCCGTTCGCTGGAAAACGGAACGAAACATCGGCTACTCCGACTCCTGGAATCAATCTCCAGTCGAATTTCATGCCGCAGGACAATTCACGCGCGCGTCGAATCTTTTGGTTTCCGGGGCAAGCTTGTCTGTTGATGGACGTCATAGTGGCAACCTTACATCGGTTTGGTGGCGAGACATACCGGTGGAAGCAACTTCGGTGGGATACCTGGGACGCCTCGACCACCTTCGCGAGACACAAAAGTTGATGGCCGACGGATATTACCCCGTCTCGGTCGACGCGGCCGCCTTTGGTCAGGACGACACCTATCAATTTCGATCCGTGTGGTGGCGCGGGCTAGGCGATGTCGATGCACTTATCGAAAATGCTCGGATACGATGCAATTTGGCATTCGCACAATTGCGTCTTGGAGATGATTCGCATGTCGTTGCCGCACTTTCCGGTCAGCAAGGGGAAGAAATGCGAGGCGCGGTGATCGCCGGTTTTGGCGAACTGGGAATTGCCCCGGAATGGCTGATCCGTCAAATCCAACCATCCGCCGATACGACCTTGCTGCGTAGCTGTGTGATGGCGTTAAAACTGATTCCGCGTCAACAAATCAGCACGCAACAGATCTCGTCTGTAAAAACTGCTTTAGGTGAACTGCTTTCCAAGACGGGTGATCCTGGAACTCGATCCGCCGCGTTCTTATTGGCGCGATCGTGGAGTTTGGACACGACGTTGCCTGTAGCAATTGACCCCGATCGCGAGTTCATGACATCATCAGGCCAGCGAATGGTCATCGTGCGACCGACCGGAATGGTGTGGCTGGGATCCGATGGAAACGAACCCGGCCGCGACGGGTACAAAGAACCTCGCACGGCCTTTGCGATCCGGCACGACTATGCAATCGCAACGACCGAAGTGACGGTGGAACAGTTTCTGGCTTTTCGCCCGGAGTTCGATTTCCCCAAAGACTATGCAGCGACAACGGATTGTCCCGCCATCAACCTGACGTGGTATGACGCGGCTCAATACTGTCGATGGTTGAGCGAACAGGAAGGCATTCCGCAATCCGAAATGTGTTATCCCGAGATCAGCGAAATCAAACCGGGGATGACGCTGCCGACAGGATCGGTCGACCGTACCGGGTACAGGCTGACGACGGAAACGGAATGGGAACTGGCATGTCGCGGGGGTGTCGACCGCAACCGCTGGTTCGGCTTTGACCCGCGGCGATTACAGGATCACGCTTGGACGGCCACCAATTCGGCGTTTCGGACTCAACCTGTTGCGCAACTGTTGCCAAACGATTTCGGGTTATTCGACATGACAGGCAACGTGATGGAATGGTGTCACACGGCACAGCAAGATTATCCGCTGCGTTTGAATCGACCCGCCGAAGACCCTGGCAACAATCGCGTCACGATCGATGGACTTACACGAATGATTGCCCGCGGCGGAGCGATGTTGTACCAGCCCTCCGATGCACGGGCGTCTCAACGTCACACGCACGGTGCCGATTCACGCTGGGTTTACATGGGATTTCGTATCGCACGAACGATCCGATCCCAGTAATTCGAGGAGCTACACTTGTAACCTGGCTGGTGGTCGATGTTCCGGTGTGACCGGCACAGCGAACGGGTCAATGGTTCCCTTCGGTACACTGCTTTCGCACGGCCTATCCAGAATGGTTTTCACGCTCCCGCGTCACCGACCATCCTTCAGGCGGATCGGGCAGTTGGAACGATTCGTGGAAGGCGCGTTGTTGGCGTTCGATCCACACCAGTGTTGACTGATGCAACTTGGTCGGTTTCATTCGGACCGCCATTTGGGCCAACTTTCTTGCGTTTGAAAAATCCTGCTTGGCAACCGCTGCGATCGCCAGGTTATGTACGGCGACCGACGAAAACGGGATTCGGTTTAACGTCTCTTGCCACACTGCCTCCGCTTCTCCCCATCGCCCGGCAACCGCCAAAGCATTGCCGCGACGTATCGATTTACTGCCCGGCACAACGTAGGGAACTTCCAACTGGACAAGACCACGCTGGACCGATGGTGCGATTAACGGAATCGTGTCTCGAATCAATGCCGCCTGTAGCGCCGTTTCAGTGTCAGGCGACAAAGCCAAATCAGGATAACGCTTCAAGGCGGACTCCAATTCAACCACGACCGGCATTCCCATCGGCGCACCCGATTTTTCGGATTGATGATCCACGTCGACCGGCATCAATCGCCAGGAAACCGTGATCCGATTCCCTGCGTCGTCGATTCTTCGTGGTCGTAGATCCGGCAAGATCTCGCCTCGGAAGATAAAGTCGATGTGCTCATGCCGCGCGGTCGACGCAAGTGCAAGATCACTTTCATCGTCGTCGTTGTAAGAAGCCAAGGCAACTTCGCCGCGGGCCTGGGTGACCTGATTTAGATCATCCGAGGCGATCAGGCGAACTTCGCGTCCGGCATCCGACGGAGCTGAATGAATCAGCTTGCGGTGAAGCGGTTCGGCAATGTCTTGGGGGCCCACAATTTTTGGAACCAGCACCGATTTGCCCACCGTTGATTGAAGAGCCGGTGGCGACCAGACATGGATCGGCGCAGCCACGCGGCAACCGCTGATTGAAGTCAAAACGATGACAAAAAATGCGTTGCGAGTCAGCCGGGAAGTTCGGTGTCGAATCATCCCCAGCCGATAAGAAATCCGCATCAGCAACGTCAAGACCTGCACGATGACAGCAAAGACATCCCCCCGGGGACACGGCACCTGAGTGACTCGGGGACACGGCACAAATATTTGCTAGCATAGCCCCTGGGGACATGGCACTTCGGGTTGCTAGCATGACATTGCGGGGACATGGCATGTCAGGTTTGCTAGCGTCTAATTGGAAAGTGCCGTGTCCCCGATCGTTGGTGAGGAATGGCTCATGATTTCGTTTGAAACCACACACCTTGTCGAAGCCTATCGGGAGCATTGTGAGGATCGACTCGATATTATCTCGGATGGCAACCGTACTTTGATTGTCGTTGCCGATGGCGCCGGCGGATCGGGCGACGGCAGCATTGCAGCCGACACGGTGATCAACGAAACACGTTCTCATTACACCGCGATTGATAGCTCCATCGGTTGGTCGCAGTTTCTTTCGCAGCTTGACTTTCGGGTTAGTGTCGGTGAAACCACTGCGGTCATCGTCGACGTGCATCCAGACCGCATCCTCGGAGCCAGCGTAGGCGATAGCCGCGCTTGGGTCATCGATGGCCCAAACGTTATCGACTTAACACGGACACAGAACCGAAAGCCGTTACTTGGATCACGAGAGGCGAAACCTGCTCCATTTTGGCACGGCCCGTTGGCCGGTATTCTCCTGGTCGGATCCGACGGCTTTTTTGGCTACGCCAAACGCGACCAGGTCACGCCGTTAATTGCTCGCACCGACTTTCATGCCATTCCAAAAGCTTGCATCGACCTGGTGCGGCTACCGTCTGGTGATCTCTGGGACGACACCGCCATCGTCGCTTGTCGGCTCCGCCGCCCACGATCGCCGCGCAAACGCTACACCATTTAGGCTCATGTATTTACGCGGCTTTGAGTCAGCTTCTCATGCAGATGAGTGATCTCGGGCAATTTCCGTCGACGCGATTGTTAGCTGACCGTCGACTCGCTAGGCAAACGCTCCCGGATTGCCAGGATAAGGGAGACACCGGCAATCGCAACATAAATCTGGATGGCCCATCCACCGATGCTGGTCCACATCATCGATTCGCCGAACTCCGCTACCGGTGTGACGCGGGAATGAATCACGCGTCCGACCATGGTTAAGGCTCCACCGATGGCGAAGACCGCCACCAGAAGTGTCAACCACCGCAAAGAAATGTTGCCGTCCTCGTGAAACATGTCGCTTCGGCGAGCGCGGAAGTACAGGGCTGCAAGAATGAACGTCCAACATACGGCCCGCGTGACGACGGTGATTACCCCAGACGATGCGCCGCCGAGTCCCAGTAACGCAGGCATTGTGCCGACACACGAACTGGCGCCGGAGATGGCGTGCGTCAGTGCAATCCCGCCAACATAACCAATCAGCATCCAAAGAACGCGGCGCTGCCAAGTAGGGGTGCCGTTTACTTTGACGAACTCCGCCCCAAGTGCGGAATGCTCTCCCAATCGCGCCGCAGCAACGGTATACGCGTCTTTCGAAGTAAGTCCTTTTTCAATGAATTCCGCAATTCCATCGCGTAGGTGTGACTCCAATTCATGGATGGTTTCTTCTGAAAAATGACCTGCCTGTTGCAGATCATGTCTCCAATCGTGAATCGCTTTTTCTAGCTCAAACATGACTTGGGTCCCCACAATGACTCGAGTGTTTGGTGGACGGTGAACCACTGCCGCCTTTCCGCCTGGATGGCACGCGTGCCGGATGCACTTAGTCGGTAATACTTGCGTTTCCTGCCACTTTCCGATTTGCTCCAGCGGCCAATGATCAACTTGTCCTGTTCCAGCCGATGTAGCACTGGATAAAGCATCCCTTCCGACCAGTCCAGTTCTCCGCCCGACAGTTCTCGAACCTGCTGGATGATCGCGTATCCATAGTTTTCACCCTTTGCAAGGACGGCCAAAACCAGTGGCCGTGTCGTTGCAGCAATCAATTCTCTAGAAACCATGTTAAATCAACCTCCGACGGACACTTACCTAGCGATACGATGCATCATACATAGCTCCGCTATGTATGTCAATTTAAGTGCCACGCCAGAGTTTGACGATTCCCCGCCAGCCACACTTGGGATACAATCTGTAGCCGATGAACGCGTGATTCCGTCGGGACGACGCCGGGCGATCGAGATCACATCGGGCGATCGATCGAGTCCCAAAATTCGGTGACCGTCAACGCATGAAACAAGCAAACCCTTACAAAGCATCGGTAACAACTGAACCACGACGCCCCAGTTCAATCCTCTGGTGGCCGGTCCACTTCTATCCCGCAATCACGATTGCAATGATTTACGGTTGTTGGGCGATCACAGCTTTGTCGTTGGGGCGGCCACCTGAATTCGGTGAACACCCGACCGGCGCCTTCGCCCACACCGCGGTTCATGTATTGGCGACCTTCGCGGCGCTGTCCTACTTTGCTTGGCCGATCGGGGTGCCGATCGGCATGCTGTGGGCCTTTCGTCAGCCCTTCGCGCGAGGACCATCGGAGGACTTTAGCGTGGCGAGCCGACTGACTTGCATGGGCAGCTATGCTCTAATGTTTGCAATTGTCGTTTGCATTTGGTCTTCCGATCCGCTGAAGGCAATTAATTGGTTTTGGGACTAAATCAATTCATCGCGATATTCAATACAAAGCGAAATCTTGCTCGGACGGACAAGCGAATGATCGAAGCCGTTGTTTTTGACATGGATGGATTGATGATTGACTCGCAACCGTTTTGGCAAACGGCGCAGCTGGAAATCTTGCCGCAAGTCGGCGTCCCGATCACGCGACAAGACACCATCGACACAACCGGCATGCGAGTCGATCAAATTGTTCAGGAGTGCTATCGAAAAACTCCTTGGAAAAACGTCAGCTGCGATCAGGTTTGCGGGCAAATCATTGACCGGGTGATCGAACTGGTTCGACAACACAGGCCAGCGATGCCGGGATTAAATCACGCGATTCAGGTTTGCCAACAGTGCGGGCTGAGGGTCGCCTTGGCTTCGTCATCTCCGATGAGTTTGATTGACGCCGTGATTGAATCATTGGAGTTAGATGGCGTCTTCGATTCGAAGCTGTCCGCCGAGGGGCTTCGATATGGAAAACCGCATCCGGAGGTTTATCTAAATGCCTGTAGCGCACTCGATCTCCAACCTCAGCAGTGCGTTGCACTGGAAGACTCGTTCGTCGGCTTGCTGGCCGCGAAGTCGGCGCAGATGAAGGCGATTGTGATCCCGGAACCTTCGATGGCTGGCGACAAAGGATTTGCGATCGCCGACCGGCAGCTCAGTTCGCTTGCGGAATTGACGTCCGAGGTTCTTTTCTCTGTCGGTGACCCGAGTGCAACAAAAAAGGGCAGCTGATGAAAAAACAGCCTTCCCAGATCAATCGATCACTCGGTTCGATGTGATTGTACTTCCCAACACTTCCGTTCTGCCAATCCTCTGCCGGTTCTACGCAGATCGTCGCTTGTGCCGCGGTGAATCGATGGTTGATTCCAGTTCTGTGTGACGGATCACCGGTTGGGCGGGCTGAGACTTGGCAAGCAAATTCCGCTCCAGCAGGTGCTTGCGAATCGTTTCCAACAGTGTCAGTTGAAGCTTTTTCGGATCTCGATCTTCTTCGGTCCAGACGTGCAGTTCAAACCGCTGTGTGTGTTTGGCGATGCACACCAAGGTGACTTGTGGTCCGGGTGACTGCAGAACAAAACGCTCCGCCGCTGCCCATTCGCCGAGCATGCGGCCGATGTCGATCGGGCGTTCTTCGCGTCTCACCGAAACTTCGATCGCGATCGTCGTCAGTTTTCCGGCGCCTCGCCAGTTGGTGATTTCGTCGCTCAGGAATTTTCGATTGGGGATTTGTAACTCACGTCCCTCATCGTCCGCCAAGATTGTCGTTCGCAGCGTTTGGCTAGCGATGCGTCCGGTCAATCGGCCCACCGTGACCCGGTCACCCACATTGACAGGCCTGGCAAACAAGACAACCAGACCTCCCAATATGTTTCGAACGATATCTTGAAGTCCGAAGCCGACGCCGATCGTGATACCGACCATCAACCACTGGATCGTTTGCCATCGAACCCCGACCAGTCGGCAGGCGACAAAGCATCCGATCGCAAACAGAATCCCCCGACCGACGACAAGAATCAGATGCTCCATGCCTTCGTCGTAATCAACTCGCTGCAGAACGAGTGCATCGAACAGATTGGGCAACAACCGCGAAACATGAATCGCGGCGAACAAAATCGCAGCCGCCCAAACCAGGTTTAACAGCGTGACCGGGGACGCTTGCACAACGGTGCTGGCAATCGATTGTCCTTGTCCGTCATCGTTGTACGTCGTCAAAGTGTCTTGAACCGTCCACAGAACCGGATTGGCCATGTTCATATTTGGAATCACGTCGACCCACAGGGCGGCAAAGATGGTGACCAGGCCGACGCCGACGACGCATTGACACAAGAATCCGATTTGATGCTTCAGCACCACGTGTGTCTCGTTGACTTCCTCATCGATTTCCGGTTCCTCGATCAAACCATAGTCGTCATACCTGGGTTCGACTTTTGGTTGTGTCAGGTTGCGCCAAATTTGCTGGAAACCGAGTTGACCCATTTTCCACACGACGCCTGCGACCATCACCAGAATTGCCGACAACGTCGCCCGCTTGATCAACTCGCCGGCCGTGTAGCCGTAGCCCATTGTTGAAAGGATGCCCATGACGACTGGAAAACTCAACGCGATCGCGTACCACAAATGTCCAAATCCAACGGCCAATCGCCCGCCAAAGGTTTCGACGATTGGACATAGAAATCCCTTGCCCGGACGAAACGCAAAGTGCGCCAGTCCGGCCACGACCAGCATCGTCACAAAAAAAGCAAACCGTCCCAAAGAGTCTCGCCACATCCCATGGTCGATCTGACCGAGCATCGTGATTGCAAACGCACCGGGTACCAGCATCAGCCCGGCGATCGACCAATCTTTGAAGGCCTCCGCCCGCGTCGAAAATGTTTGTGAAAGATGCTTGTCGACCAAGCCGAAGGGTCGAAGCAACTGGCGCGGCAATTCGACCAACAACGCAATCAAGCTGGAGGCGTACAATCCGTTGGCCACTTGCAACATCAGCTCCGAAACGATTCCCCGGTTCAGCCACTGTGCCATGACGTAGCCGATCAGCGGTACGATTGCTGCGACACCCAACGTCAGACCACCGGCCGCAACGATCCTCCATCTGCCGGATGCTTTCATTTTCGATTTGCGACCGATCGCCACCAGCCAGCTTTTTAGCCGCCATCGGACAGCAAACAGCACGCCAATCAACATTAACAGGATGATTCCCGAAAGCTGATCGTCAGACAGTTTTTGCTTCAGGTCACGCCCGAGTTGCCGTGTATGTCGGAATTCCAAGAGCGCCGCGATCCCCGCCTTGGCATTCGAAAAGTCACGAAATCCGACCGGTTCTCCACTGCGTATCCATGTCGCATGTCGATTGATCAGTTTGCGAAAATCTGCCGTCAACGTACTGATCGCCGATGCGGTTGAATCGAGTCGATCCAGATCTTGGTGATACGTTCGGTAGTATCCTTTCAATTCGTTGACCAAATGCGCCCGCTGGCGAAGCAGGTCGACGACCTGTTGTTGTAACAATGTCGATTGGGCGTTACTCCGGACTTCGTCGGATGCCGCCACCAACTGTTGGGCTTGCTGTTCGATCTGATCTTCGCCCCCAAGAATCAACTCCAATTCCAATGCGTCTTGTTGGGTGCGGCGAAGCTCAGCCCGAGCAAAGTAATTCTCGTTGTCTTGGGTTTGCCACGAATCAAGTTGTTCTTTGCGGTGTCGCAGCAACAATCCGATGGTCGGCGTCAGACCATACTCGGCCAACTTTCCACTGACCGATTCATAGTCGCTCCGAATGTCCGATAGCTTTTGGTTCGCTCGGGCGAGCCGCGTCTGTAAGTTGGCCGCCGCGATTGACAACTGCGCCAATTGGTCCGAAAGGTCGGCGTTTTTACTGGCCAGACCGGCAATGGTCTCAGGCGATCGCTCTGCAAGATCGCGGTTCCACTGGGCAAACCGGGTTGCCACTTCCGACGTGCTGCGATCGGACGAAACGTCGCTGCGCGATGCGAATCCGAAATCTTCCGCGACGCTCTGGTTCCCCACGGTGGTCGACGGATAAGGATTCGTGGCGATCACACGGTTGCTGGTATCAAGCGACGGCCATTGCGGACGGCCCTGCGCATTGGCGTGACCCGAATCGCCACCGATTTCTACGGACGCAGCGAGTAAGAACAGCAAAAAGTGGGCGAGGCATTGACGGAACATTGGGAATCCAAGGGGATTGCGAAGTTTGCCACGTCTGTAGATACGGGCCCGGTCCTCGCCGAGTCAATATTTCTTGGCCGGCACCACTCATGTTCAATCGAACCATCTAAGATGGTTGTTGCCAGCCAAGCTTTGTGTTGCTAGCAACTTCGTTTGATTCAAATTTTCGTTACCATCAATCCTTCGAATCTTCATCATGACGCTACTGCGATTCATTTTTTCAGCCATCGCGATCGTTGCGGGGACGATCTTTGGTGTCGCTTCGGCCCAGGAAACGGCAAGCGGTTGGCGTTACACGAAGGAGTCGATGCGTCCGTTCTGGTCGTCTGACGTCATCACAGATGAACCGATCTTGTTTGTTCGAGATATACAGACTGGCGAGTCGCGCGGAACCGTCCTGTTTCCGATCGACCAGGTCATTGCGGTTCGAAGCTCGGCGGGCGATGTCCAATACACTCAAGGCGTTGACTACCGCTTCGATCGTGGTTCGAGTGAATTAGTTGTTCCACCCGGTTCGCGTATCGTTACGGTTGCCGCCAGTGATTTAAGACGACCGGCGAACAGCCAAAAGCATCGTTTGACGCATCGTGACGGCAACGGCGAAATCATGTTCGGTGCCAAGCTGGAGTATCACCAGATACAGACCCACGTGACGTACCGGAAATCCAGGTCGGACTGGCCTCTTGAAATGCCCCGGTTTGATGCCGCGACCTTGCCCAAAACATTGAAAAAGCTGCGAGACGGCGAAGCCCTTTCCATCGTGTTGTTGGGTGACAGTATTTCAACCGGTTGCAACGCATCGTCGTGGGGTGGTGGAGCACCGTTTCAACCGGCTTACCAAGATTTGTTAGTGCAACATTTACAGTCACGCTACAAATCGAACGTCAGCCTAAAGAACTTGGCGGTGGGAGGAACTTCGACGCCGTGGGGCATCACGATGGTCGAAACCGTTTTGGAAAATCGTCCTGATCTGGTGATCCTGGCTTTCGGTATGAATGACTCCGCCGGCCGCACGCCCAAAGAGTATGGCGACAACATCGCCACGATCATTGAAAGGACAAGAGCATCAGCTCCGGAAACAGAGTTCATCCTGATCGCATCGATGTTGGGCAATCGGGATTGGACATTGCTTAAACACGATGTGTTTCCGCAATACCGCGACAAGTTGGCTGCGCTTTGCAACCAGGGTGTCGCCCTTGCCGACATGACCAGCGTGTGGGAAGAGTTTTTAAAACGCAAAAAGGACGCGGACTTGACCGGCAACGGCGTCAATCATCCGAACGATTTTGGGCACCGCGTGTATGCGCAAGTGCTGTCGGCGCGATTGATTGACCACGCATCCGATCAATAGGTTATCCACAGGCGACCTGCCGACGCGGCGAATCGAAAACACCCCCGAAAGCCAATGTGCAGATTTATCTGCATTTTTGCTTGATCGCCGTCCCCATGTGCAGTAACTTCTACACATTGTTGTGGAATCGAACCACGGTGCGGAGGTGTATGGGGATGTCGCAATTGACTCAGGGTGAATTGGAGGTCATGCAAATCCTTTGGGAGCATGGCGAATTGAAGCCTTCGGAAATACAAGACAACTTCCCACGAAGCATCAAGAACCCGGCGCTGCGAAGTGTTTTAGGCGTGTTGCTGGACAAAGGTCACGTCTCTCGTCGCCAGGTCGGAAAAGCTTTTCTGTACAAAGCAAAAACACGGCGAGAGTCGGCTTTCCGGTCGATGCTCGGACATTTGGCCGACCAGTTTTGCCAGGGTTCTACGCGGGCACTGCTGTTCAACCTGGTGCAGTCTGAAAAGTTATCCGCCCAAGACATTGCCGAACTGGAACGTATCGCAAAGGCTGCATCGGGCACCAAATCGCAATCTCCGAAAACAACTCGCGTCAAATCACAGAAGGGGAATTGATCATGAGTGGTGTCTTCGAAGGGTCGATGGTGTACAACATGTTGGTCGATGGACCTTGGTGGTCAATGTTATTGTTCAAGCTGACCAGTTTGCTGGTGGTCGCTTGGGCGCTCCATTTTATCATGGTCCGCTTCAATCCTCGTTGGCGTGTCGTACTGTGGCGGGCGACGGCCGTCGGACTGATATCAGTTGCCACGATCGCCCTCGTGCCCTGGATGGCAGTAACCGTTTCGATTCGGCAAACTGATGTGTCCAGCGCGAAACCAGACCCGCCCAATGGTTCGTCAATCGCTGCGAACTCGGCTTTGATTCCGCAACCAGACTTTATCTTGGAAAACGTTCTCGATCGCCCAGACGCGACGACTTTGGAAAACGGACTTGCAGGCATCCCCGCATCGCCACCGATCGGATTGCCGGAAACGGCGATCCAAGCGACGGGTCACGCCGAGGTCGGTAACGATTCGGTCGGTTCAGCGTTTTACTTATCGTGGGCGTTGATCAAGTCGTTGGCCGTTGCGGCTTGGGGAGCGGGTGTCGTTGTCGTCGCGTTCCGTCGGTTAGTCGGACGGCGAAAGCTAAATCATTGGATTGCAACATCCGGTGTCCCACAAAATTGGATTTTGGAAGAAGCGGATCGACTTAGCGCCGCGATGAATGCGCCCAAGTGTTCGCTTCGAACCATCGATTCCGATGGGTCTCCGCTGCTTTGTGCATCCAGATTCGGCCCCGTGTTGCTGCTGCCGCAAAGCATTTTGGAATCCACGGATCGCGATGAGTTGATTGCGATTCTGACGCATGAATTATCGCACTTGCGATCCAATGATCTGGTTTGGAACGCGATCATTCGAATGATCGCCATGTCCCTGTGGCCTCATCCGCTTGCGTGGAAACTTGCCGAGGCGCACACGGCGGCGTGTGAGTATTCCGCCGATGCCGATTCGGCCCGTCGCTTGGGTGACGCCGATCTGTATCGACGAACACTTGCCAAAGTTGCCCTTTCGGCCTCTCGAAGGCCGGCACCGGGATTGGCAATGGCGCGCGTGGCGGATGTTCGGCGGCGACTCGAATGGGTCACCAAGAGTGTATTGTCGGTTCCCTTGACCCGTCGACAGGTAGCAACATTCAGCTGTGTGATGGTGATCACTGCGCTGGGAATCGGGACGCTGAAATTCGTCAATGCCCAGCCGCCGGCGGCGCAACCGCCGGCGGAGGCTCAAGAACCAACCGCCGACGACGTTGCGACGAAAGAAACGAATTCGGCGAAATCAAGCTCTGCAAAGTCGATGACGATCCGATTGACGGACCCGGCGGGCGATCCGATCGAAAATGGGAAATTCACCGTGCAAACGGCCGGCGCGTCGTGGTCGCGAGTCACGCTGACGCCCGTTCCTTTGCCAAATGGTGCAGTCCGCTTGGATCTTCCGGAAACCCCTGGCCATTTACTGGTGGAAGTGGAAGCAGCCGGATACGTTCCGATGAAGGCGGCCTGGCAGATCGACGAATGGGACAATCTGCCGACCGAGTTTGTGATTCCGATGCAAAAGGGAACCACGATCAGTGGTAACGTGCATGACGAACAAGGACTACCGATCGCCAACGCGGAAGTGCAGATCCTGGCGATCACATCCGAATTGAGAAACGCAAGGGTTCGCACCAATGTATATCGATATCCGGTCAAAACCGACAAAGGTGGACGTTGGGTTTGTGATGTGGCGCCCGCACAATTGAACGACGTTTGGTTACGTTTTATTCACGGCGACTACATTAGCGACGACACATTCGGCCAGACGGCGAACAACATCTCTATCGACCAACTTCGCGCCGGGACATTGGTTTCGGTGCTGAAAAAGGGGACGACGGTTCGTGGCAAAATCACGAACAAAGAAGGTCAACCGATCGCCGGTGCCGTCGTCTATCAAGGCAAGGACCGATTCGGTTCAAGCTATCCCGATACAACAACGAACGCGGAAGGCGTCTTTCAGTTTCCCAACAGCCGCTTCGGAGAAATGACGCTGACGATCGTCGCCAAAGGATACGCGCCGGAAATACAAATGGTGGACGTCGCGCGGGACATGGCTCCTGTCACGATCGCTTTGAAACCCGGAAACCGACTACGCGTTCGCACCGTCGACGCGGACGGCCAGCCACTGGGCAACATCATGATCGTCCCCGATACCTGGCGAGGCATTCGCTCTTTGCCAGATGCAGAAATTCCGCGGGCGTCAGACCAGGATGGCGTCTACGTCTGGGAGGACGCGCCGGCAGACGTGATCGAATTCGATATCCTGGCCCCCGGTTACATGGACCATCGACACGAGAAGTTAACGGCGCGTGACGAAGAGTACACCATCACGATGACCAAACCGCTGCGAGTTCACGGGACCGTCGTCGACAAAACCAGCGGCGAAGCGATTCCGGAATTCAAGGTTGTCGGGGGGATCAAATGGGACCAGGGTGACTACGTACGATGGGAGCTACAAGATGCGGTCCAAGGCAAAAACGGAAACTACGAAATCGTAACGACCTTCCCGCGACCGGGTCACCTGTTCCGGTTTGATGCGATTGGTTATCGATCTGTGGTGTCTCCCGTCTTTCAATCCGATCAAGGCGACGTCTTGTACGATGTCACTATGGAACCGGTTGCTGCATTAACCGGCAAAGTCCAACTGGTTTCCGGTGAGCCCGCCGTCGGGGCGCAGGTCATCATCAATACAGCAGGAAACCACGTCGCGATCACGAACGGTCGATTCAGCGACGCGCGTGATGCAGTGTTCACCACAACGGACGCGGCAGGAACGTTTGAATTGCCGACGCCTGAACAGGATTTTCGTTTGGTGGTAATTCATGACCAGGGCATGGTTGAGTCCGCCGGCAGTGACCTGGAAGGTGGTCAAGCACTTGTGTTGAAGCCTTGGGCGAGCGTTCGCGGGGTCATCAAGATCGGCGCAAATCCCGCCAAACAATTTCAAGTTTCACTCAGCCACATTAATGAAATTCCATACCAACAGCCGCGTTTCCATTTCGGTGGCCAAACGGTCACCGATGACCAAGGACGCTACGAATTGCTGCGTGTTCCGGCCGATCAAAAGTTCCAACTCTCACGTATCGTCGAAGGAACACAGCTCGGGTACCAGACATACACGCACACGTTCCGCTTCGAAACACGGCCGGGATCTGAGCACGAAATCAATCTCGGCGGCACAGGACGCCCCGTCGTCGGCCGCGTTATCGTGCCGGATGGCCTGAGCGATTACCGAATCGGCAATTCATTTTTGATGCCAAAACTGCCCGAACCTCCGATGCCCGATGAAATCGCAAACGGGACCGCCCCAGAAAAGCAAGCTTGGTTAGAGCAATGGACAAAAACCGAAGCCGGAATGATTTACACGGCCAAAGCAATGCTGAACCTTGCGGTCGTTGTCCAGGCCGATGGGACGTTTCGCGTCGAGGATGTGCCGGAGGGAAAATACACCATGAGTGTCGTTGCCCTGGCAAGCGAAGCGACCGCCGATTACGCCAAACATGAGCAAATCGGATTGGCAACCCTGGAGGTGGACGTGCCTGAAATGCCAAGTGGTCGTAGCGACGATCCCCTCGATGTCGGCTCGTTAGAAGTTCAGCCACGTGTTTTTCTGCACGTCGGAGACAGCGTACCAGCGTTAGACGTCAAATCGCTGGACGGCCAACCGCTTTCATTGGCCGACTTTCACGGAAAGTATGTGTTGCTCGATTTTTGGGCCACCTGGTGCGGCCCTTGTCTGGCCGAAATCCCGAATCTCCAGAAGGCCTACAAGCGGTTCGCCGAAGAAAAGAATCTTGTGATCCTTAGTGTGAGCGTGGACGCCAAATTGACTGACGCCGCAAAGTATGTCGATGACAACGCATTGCCTTGGCCTCAAGGACACGTGGCGGCCGACGACCAACAGCGAGTCATGAGCGACTTTGGACTCCAGTCCATACCCGCCACCTTCTTGATCGACCCCAACGGGAAGATCGTCGCCAAGAATTTGCGTGGGGCTGATCTTGATGATCAGCTGTCAAAACTGATTCAAAACTAATCGGATCCGTCTCGATTCAATTTTGGAGTTGAGTGGGTCCTGTACAACGGACTGGTGGTCCGTTTGAGATCACGAAAAAAGGCGACTTGGGGTATTAGACCGAATCGCCTCTGGCGTTTTCCGTGCGAATGCACAAAACAATTAGTTATCAAGCTTCTTGACGAGAGCCAAACGCTGGTTCTCGACGACTTCACCGAGCGATTTGATCAGCGGGCGGATTTCGTTGTCGGCGTACAAAACCATTTCACCGGCTTTTGTCGACACCGCAGGTACTTCTGGAATAGCAGTCATGACCGATGGGTCTTTTAGTTCCAAATGGCCGGCCTTGATCGCAGCTTTCAGGTACTCTTGCGCCGCGGTCAAATGGCGTCGGGATTCCAGCGTGTCGTAGCGATACTGTGCCAGATCCCGTTCACGTCGCTCGGCGGCGATTTCTTTCTCGATCTCTTTCAGTTCGGGCTTTTTTTCTTTCGGTTTTTGCAACGCGACACTTTTGGTGGATGCGGATTCCGTATCGGGCGCCTCGGCTCGGACCACATGAGATTTTGCGACGCACACCAGCGCCAGAGTCGTCAAGTCAGTCAAACGCTCGTCGCTAATTTTCGCATCGGTATCACTGAGCTCCTGGGCAACGTCACTCATGCGATCGGCGGCTCCTTGGATGCCTCCCTGTCCGCCGAGGTTGGCTGCTGATGCGGCCAAGTTTAACCACGCGCCACTTTTTTCGAATGCTGCGGCAACCTCTTGTCGATCACCGGTCCCGATCAGCGCCCTGGTTTTTTCAATTTGCTCGAGTGCCTCGTAGCAAAGCGGCCAGTAGCTTTGTTTGGAAACGATCATCCATCCACGGGTCAGGTCGGGGCGTTCGTCATGAATGCTCACTCGCTTCTCTGTAGTCGAGGCGGTCGTATCCTGGGAAAGCCCAACAGAGCAGGTTGCTACGGAACAAGGTACGCCAATCGCAATCGCAAGTGCGAGGACGCGTTTTGACAGTAGGGTGGTGGCACAACGCATCTTCATCAATGGTCTCCATTAGGGGTTGAGGCGGAATTTAGTTTCCGGCAACGCACAACGCGTGCCAATTGCAGATTCGTATCCGTAATTTTTGCGTCGGGGCGAAAGCCGAATTGTCGATCCGCTCTGATGGACTGATCATACCAGTTCACCAAACCCGCCGCCGAAGCCTCCATTGACGTCATTGCTATTGATGATTCGATCGGGAGACGAACCAACTCATCCTCATCGACGCTCAGACCCAGCGAGATCTTAATCACCTGCACGGTTTGACGGTTACAAGCTTGGACGGTTCGGACCGGCCTTGAATCGCGATCCGGTATGGAAAAGAAGGCTCCATGTGGAAAAATCTTTTCCGTCGAGCGATTCGCCGATCTGTTAAAGCTGGTTGCACGTGACGGTAGGCAATGTTCTGATCTGGGTTACCCCGCAGTCACTTTTCCTGATCACAGAATGACCATGAATTCATCCAAATCATCGAAGGACAAGAGTCAATCAATTGGAAACATCCTGCGCGTCGGGTTTGTTGGCATCGTGGTGACGGCGATCTGTGTTTGGATGGTTTTACCGCCGTTGGAAACGTTCCGGTTTTCTAAGTACGACGTTTCCTCGCAGCAAGAACTGGTGATGGAGTTGACGTCCATTCCAGACGTCGGGCCCCGACCGATGGTTGCGTTTTCCGCCGATGGATCAACCGCCGCCTACCTGTCCAAGATGACGGGAACTCCGCCCGAAGTTGAATTTCAGTCACAGGTTGTGGTGATCGAGATTGATTCGGCGAAACAGGTTGCCGGCCCGTTCCCGGTGGCAAACACCACGAAACCTCTGGACATCGCGTTTTCCAGAGACGGAACTCACCTGGCGGTTGCCGCGGCCGATGAAGTTCGCGTTTGGGGGCTCGGCGATTCAACGCTGGCCGCCGCGATCCTCCTGCCCAACGTTCGCCTGCAATCTCAGCGGTTTGTTGCGATCAGCCATGACGGAAAACGAATCGCGACGTCCCTGCAAAGTGACGATGGCATCTCGGCGATCTGTGTCTTTGATTCCTCCAGCGGTGAAAAAATCCAAACGCTGGAACGAACGGCCGGGACCGCAAACGACCAACGATTCGCATTTCATCCCACCGCCAACCAGGTCATTGGGCCAGCCGATTCTGACGGTGGCGACGCCCATTTGTGCGTTTGGGATGCTGAATCTGGAAAAATTGTCAATGAAATCATCGACTCCGAAGATTGCCGGACACTTGCATTGGCCTTCAACGACGCAGGCGATTCGATGGCCGTTGCGATGTACCTGGCGAGCCGCGAGTACATTCCGTTTGCAACAGCGGTGTTTAAGACCGATTCGTGGCAGCAAAAAATCAGCATCGACAACGAAGACTACGTGTTCTGGGTTGCGTTGAATCGCGATGCAAACCAAATTTGTCTGGTCGATGCCAGCGGCACGGCAAGCATCTGGTCGACCGGCGAAGGCAATCGCTTACAAAACTTCAAACTCGGCCCGCCGAGTGCAACGGCATTCTCAAGCGATGGCGGGACGCTGCGTTTGGTGACGAATTCCAAAGATAATCCGGACGCCGCGAACCTAGTGACCCTACGACCGTCCGAGTGACAATCGACGTCGCCGAGTCCACGTTCCGGCCAACAGGATTGCTAAACAAACAAACGATGTGGGTTCCGGGATGGCTGTCACGTTGATCGTTCGCAGCGAATATCCTTGACTGGAGACGATGGCTTGCAATTCGTCTTCGTATGCGCCGACCACCGTCGAGAAGCTGCTATACAGATCCCCGGCGCTGGCGTTTGACCCGGCCGGAACGTCAATTCCCATGTGTGTTCCGATTAGACCGACCTGGCCGTCGATCAACATCAGCGCCGCGTTGCCGGAATCGCCGACAAGTAGCCCGATCTCGTCGGCACCCAATCCTCCGGTTCCGCCGTTGGTGTCGGTGTCGTATGAGTACCGAATCGCAACCGAGTCGCCGGTGCCAGATGTGAATTCCACAATTCCTATTTCATCGATGACATTTCGACCGGCACTTATTTGTCGGTCAAATGCATACAGAGTTTGCCCGACCATTCCCAGCAAGTCTCCGACGACGATCGGTACCGGCAAAATGCTGGGGTCGACTTCTGTCGTCAATGTGTGCAACGCAATATCGCTGCTGACGTTTCCGACGCCCGGCACAAACGTGGTCAAGGCCTGCCAGGAGGCCGACTGGTACGTCCGCTCAACCCCATCGGTACCGCGAAACGTGGCCTCCGTCGCACCGATGTGGGCGGCCGTCACAAAGTGTTTCGGCGTGATCAAAACTCCACGTTGCAGGGCAACGCCGGACAATTGAGTTTCATCCAGCAGAAAACCGGGGTTGGGTGTACCGTCGGCCAAAAAGCGATCGTGTACGACCGGCGTGTAGCCGTTGATGATCGCCGCGGTGGCCTTGCCGGAAAGACAGGGCAAGGT
>JAGQPO010000098.1 GCA_020426665.1 Planctomycetales bacterium | reverse complement strand
CATAGACACGCTCTTCATACATGGAGTTGACGAGCATTTTCAGTTTTGGATATCTGTCCCTAAGCCGCTTGATCAAATTAATTCCATGACCAGATTTCAACGAGAGGTCTACGATCACCAAATCGGGTTTCAATTCTTCAACTTTTTGAACGGCTTCGGGAATATCCTCCGCTTCTCCACAAACGCATAAGTCAGGTTCATTAGCAATCCGTATCGTGATGCCTTCTCGCATCATCGGATGGTCATCGACAACCAAAACTCGTGCGGCAGTTACAGTTGATTGTGACATTGAAACATTAGACCTCAAGTCGTGTGTTGTTTCGCGACCAGTTCATCGTTTTGCCCATTTCACGTCGATCGATAGTGCCGGTCGTTGCAACCGGTCACCGCCGGCAGCGACCGACGCAACTCTATCGAATCTCTATGCGATCGTGATCCGTGAGCCAGTTAGGCGGCTATTTTATCGTTCTCTCCACCGGCATCGAAAGTGGTGCCAACAAAACCGTTAAAAGACGTACCGGCCGCATGGCGGAATCCACCATCTTCATCCATGCTTGTCCGGCTGATTCACCCTTGGTTTACGAGGGCCTGGCATCCAGAATCGTGACGGCCATCCCGGGTATCACGGACTTTTTAATTGCATACGGCTATGCGAATTGGCATATCGCATGCAGGCATACAAGGGTCTGATTTGAGAATTGATCGTACTTCTAGGATCAATCCGATGCCCATCGTCCAAACGAATCAACTGGTTAAGACCTTCAGTGAAATGGCCGTTCCCGTTGAAGCGGTTGCTGGGATCGATCTTGTGATCGAGCCCAGCGAGATGGTCGCCATCGTCGGCCCATCAGGTTCTGGAAAGAGCACACTTTTAAACTTGGTGGGCGGAATTGACACACCTTCAAGTGGACAAATCTACCTTGAAGGGACAGATCTGGCCACGTTTGATGACGAGCAGGCGACGCAGCTTAGACGTCGACGGATTGGTTTTGTATTCCAAGCATTTAATTTGCTGCCGACGCTGAACGCCATTGAAAACGTGGCGCTGCCCTTGGAGCTCGATGGAATCTCCAGTCACAAGGCACTGGAAAGAGCACAGCAAGCACTTGATCTGATCGGACTTGGACATCGGGCCGAACATATGCCCGACGCTTTGTCCGGTGGTGAGCAACAACGGGTGGCGATTGCTCGCGCGCTGGTCACCGAACCTGCTCTGGTCATTGCGGATGAACCGACAGGAAATCTGGACAGCGTCTCAAGCTTGCAGGTCGCGAAGCTTTTCAGAAGCTTGGTCGATGAACACCGGCAAACGGTACTGATCGCCACCCACGATATGCGACTTGCCGAGTTCGCCGATCGTGTGGTGTATCTGAGAGATGGTCAAATCGAGCGAATTCGCCAGGGGCGATTACGCAATGGAGAAGAAAGTGATCATGAGCTGGACGACGCTACGAATCTCGGTTCGTCTTGCGCTTCGTGAAATTCTGCGCGAACCCAGGCGAACTCTATTGACGCTGCTTGGCATCACCATCGGCGTTGCCGCGATTGTCGCGGTTTCGCTAACGGCGAGAAGCTCCGATGAAGCTTTCTCGGGTATGTATCGATCATTGGCCCGCGAAGCTGGGTTGGAAATCACCTCGGTCGATGGTTCGTCGATGGAACAGTCGATCCTGGAGTCCGTCATAGGAGTTCCAGGGGTCCAGCTCGCCACCGGGCAAGTCCAGCGACAATCTTTGATGACCTTCCGCGACCGCCGCATCAAGATCTTGTTGCTTGGAATTGATCCTGCGCAGAGTGAATCTCAGCAGCGATTTCCAGTCGTCGAGGGGCAATCGCTTGCCCAGAAGCCAGGGATTCTCGTGGAACAGTGACTCGCCCAAAGTCTTGGACTTCAACTTGATGATTCTGTCAAGCTGTTGACTCGCCAGGGCAATCTTTCGACGCACGTTTCCGGAATCTATCGATCGCATGCGACACTCGCCGGTGGGGGCGGCGTGTCGGTATTGATGCCCCTGCAAGCTGCACAACTCGCATGGAAGATTCCCAAACGCGTGGATTCGATCCACATCGTCCTGGAGCGAAACTCAGATCCAACGGATGTCGAAAACGCAATCGCGGCAACCCTGCCCAAGGGCCTGCAACTTCGGCCACCTCCAACCAAGAGTCCCTTTGCAGAGGAGACATCGCTGTCCGTTCGCCATGGCATGGTGACGGCGCGAGTTTTCCTGCTCTTGATTGCGACGCTGGTGATCTCCAACGTGTATTTGATCTCGGTCACGGAAAGACAACGCCAGTTTGGCATCATGCGGACCATCGGAGCATCTCGCCGTCAGGTTGCTTCCTGTATCACGGTTGAAGCGTTTATCTTGGGGATCGCAGGCGCAATTCTTGGATGCATTGCCGGAGCGTTGGGAGCCGAGGTACTGGCAACATCGATGGAAGGCCTTTACCAAACGGACTTGCCAGGTTCTGACATCGGTATTGGCGTCGTGATGGCCGCAATGCTGTTTGGGATCATTTTGTCGATTGGCAGCGCGTCGGTAGCGATCCGTCAAGCCTATCACATGTCGCCGATTCAAACGATGCAGCGTGCCAGTCATTCGGCGCAAGCACCGAACACGCGTCTGCGAACGATTGGCGCCTTTGTCTTGATTGCTGTGTCCAGTGTCGTTCTTGCAACCAGTATCGTCGGTTGGGTGCCGATTGAGATTTCGGCTTGGGCCGGTGTGTGTATTTTGTTGGGCCTGGTGATCCTGCTTCAAAATGTGATTCACGCCATTTCGATCGCGGCGGCGGCACTTCTGAGGCCGCTCTATGGCCACACGATTCCCTGGCTGGCGCGGAGACAACTTCTTCGGCACCGATTACGGACTTCGTTAACCGTCGGCGTATTGTTTGTCGCAATTGCCACGGGCGTCGGCTTGGCAGGTTCAGTGATCGAGAGCGTCAACGATGTCCGTGGTTGGTATCGAAACACGATGGTCGCCGACTTTTTCATCCGGGCAATGTCACCCGACATGGCGTCCGGTCAAGCGGCGGATTTACCGGATACACTGGGAAACGAAATCTCGGCGATTCAGGGCATTGAGTCCGTCGAGACGGTACGATTTGTACGTGGTCGCGTCGCAGATCGCAGTGTCATCATCATCGCCCACGACTTTGACCGGGCAGCGATGGTTCAATTTGATCTGGTCCAAGGTGATTGGACCGCCTTGCCGGAGGAGCTTGAACACGGAGAGGTTGTGATTGGCAGCGTTTTGGCAAAGCGTGCGGGTGATCTGTCGGTAGGGGACAAGGTTGATCTGGAAACCGATTCAGGAAAAGTATCATTGACTGTCGCCGCAATTGCGAATGATTACATGGCGGGCGGTTTGACGATGTATATGAAACGGTCGTTTGCCGAACGCTATCTGAATGTCTCCGGCGTCGACGCGTATATGGTCCGTGCCAAGGATGATGCACGTGATCATGTGAAACAAGAGTTGTCTTCGATCGTCGGCAATTACGGTTTGATGTTGCAGTCGTCCGACGATCTTCAACGCGAGGTTGACGGCATGATGAACGGCGTCATCGCAGGGCTCTGGGCGTTGATTCTGATAGGTTTCGTCGTTGGAGCTGCCGGCATCGCCAACACGGTGGCGATCAACATTCTAGAGCAGCGGATGGAATTAGTGGTTCTAAGAGTCGTTGGCGCTTCGTTGAAGCAAACTCGCCGCATTGTCGCGTCTCAGGCGTTGATCATGGGACTGACCGCATTGGTTCCCGGCGTGTTGTCGGGCGCACTGATCGGGTACCTGATTAGCTTGACGCGATACACCGTCAGCGGCCACGCCGTCAATTTCGCTTTCCATCCGATGTTGATGATCGGTACGCTTTTGGCCGGCCTGATCATGATTTACGCAGTGGCAAGCGTTTCAGCGATACGAGCCACAAGATCGTTGTTGAATCGACGATCTTAATGCTTTGTTAATTGTTGATCTTAGGGTACGAAGGACTTCCAGTCCGTCGACAAGTGTCAATATCGACGGACTGGAAGTCCGTCGTACAAGTTGCGGTTATCCCTAAAATTAAATGAAAACGAAGCACTCGTTCGTTTTCAAGATTTTCGTCGTTTGTCGCCGAACTCTCCGAGGTCGGCTAAGCCGGCCACGGAGTGTCCGGCGACATTCTACATCAATCATCGGGTGGACTTGCGGATGACACGTCCCGGCCTGGCGCCTGTGTGTTTGTCGTGGTCAAGCACAACTTGCCCATTGACGATGACGTAGTGGATTCCCAGGTTGTAATGAAAGGGATCGTCGTAGGTTGCCTGGTCGATGACCGTCTTCGGATCAAAAATTGTGATGTCCGCGAACAGCCCCGGTCGCAGAACTCCACGATCATAAATTCCGATTTTTGCTGCGTTAAGTGAAGTCATTTTTTGCACCGCCTGCTCCAACGTGATCAGCTGTTGCTGACGAACGTAGCGTCCCAGAACTCGCGGAAAGGTCCCGAAGTTTCTGGGATGCGGATTGCCACGACTTAGAGTTCCCGTGATCGCCAGCGCGGAACCATCGGAACCGATCGAGCACCAGGGTTGTTGCATCGCAAGGTTCATGTCACGCTCCTCGTGATGCGCGTACACGGTGCTGACGGAACCGTCTTCTTCGATCAACAGGTCAAACAAAACATCCAAGGCATCGGGTTTGGGATCCATTCCGGCCGTTCGCTCGTCGATCACCGCCTGCATCGTTTTGCCACGATAGCGGCTGTCCGCACTGATTAACATGCGTTCCCAATCCCGTCCGACGGCGGTGTAGTGGTTATACCAACCGACGATTCCACTTTCGATATCATGTTTCATTCGGTCGCGATCAACCGGATTCTTCAACCGCTCCAACAACTTCTCTTTGCCACCTTCATGTGCCCACGGCGGAATGATGCTGCTAAGATTGTTGTTTCCCCGTGTGTAAGGGTAGACGTTGGCTTGGACATTCACACCACGAAGGCGGGCTTGTTCGATCATTTCGATAATGCCACGCATCAGCCCCCAAGATTGTTGATCGGCGATCTTCAAGTGAATGATGTCCACCGGAACATCCGCGCGTTCGCCTACTGCGATCGCCTCGGCCACCGAGTCAAATACGCCGGTGCCTTCATTACGGATATGAGTTGAATAGATTCCGTGATATTGATGCACGACCTTGCAAAGTTCGACCAGATCTTCGGTGGTTGCCAACGATCCAGGCGGCGTCATGACTTGGCTGGAAAGTCCAAATGCGCCGTCTTTCATCGCGTCAGCCAGCAGCCCTTTCATCTGTTCTATTTCCGCATCCGAAGGTCGATCAAAAGATTGACCCATGACGGATTGCCACAGATTATTGATCCCGACGTAGCTGGCGACGTTGACCGAAGTCGTTGATTTCTCCAAGGCGGTAAAGTAATCACCCAACGTCGAAATCCGATGCGTCGTGCCGTTGATATCGACTTCTTTAGCAGGCATCTGATCAAGATTTGGACCGCCCGACGCACCTTCGCCCAAGATTTCGGTGGTGACACCCTGCCGAATTTTGCTCTGCGCATCGCCGTCCTCGAAAAGCGTCCAATCCGAGTGGGAATGCATATCAACAAAGCCGGGTGCAACGACCAAGCCCCCGGCGTCAATGACGCGCGCGGCGCGACCATCGATTGATCCAATGGCGACGATTCGATCTCCAGCAATTGCAACGTCGCCTCTATACCACGGGTTGCCAGTCCCGTCGACAATCGTTCCGCCACGCAAGATCAATGAATACTTCGGACGATCGGTTTCCAACGCCTGTTGATCATCGGCGGCCGGTTCGGGTAACGTGAACATCAGTGCGAGCGTCGCCCATGCGGTTGCACTCGTCGAGATGAATTGGTCGGTGCCATGGGGAAACCCCGTTTCAAAATACTTTTGGAACGGTTTGCTGCGTGTTCTTACGTGCCAAGATCCATCGGCAAGTTGCGTATCGATCAAATAGCGAACGGCTCTGTTCCACACACCATCGTCATGACGCCCGCCGGCGCGATGCAGCGCGTATAAAACGGTTCCGGTGGCATAGGCATCACTTTCCATGTCCGGTTTTTGGGACCAACCGCCGTCGGACCGCTGGCTTTCTAGCAAACGCTTAACCAGCGAATCGCGAAGGCTGACTTCGACATCCAGATAATCGGTTGACAACAGGCCAAACACGACGTCTTCGGTCTCATGCGGATCGGCATCCATTAACCAGGCTGCGGCCTGCCCCAGCGACTTTTCAAGACGCTCACCGTGTGATTGGGTCGAGAAACTTGACAGGGCTCGCAGTGCCAAATAGGTCGTGGTGAAATCACTGGATTCCGACGGAGGGCGATCGCTGGAGCATTTCCAGAAACCATCTGGCTTCTGAACTTGCAACAGGTACTCCGCGACCGCCGCGGTGACTTCATCCGCAGGGAACTCTCCTTCCTCTAACGTCCAAAGTGCGTACCCTGCCGTATCGACACCGCCGCCTTGTCCCTTGCCTTTGGCGTAGGGCTTTTGGCCTTTCTTCAAATGGGCATGGGTGTGTTTGATCTGGCGATCAAGGTCCTGCTGGTCAATCAAGAACCCATGGCGACGCGATTCGACCATCGCCAAAACAGGCATGGCTTGTCCGTGACACGTAAAACACTCGCGGTTGTCAGCCGTTCCGGTGGCTGCCTTTTGCAGTAACGAAATGCTGCGTGCGACAGATTCTCGAACAACGTCACTCGTGATGATGTCGTCGGCTGCGGCCGTCGCTCGGGTCGACATCGCGATCAACACCATTGCAACACAGGCGAACTGCTCCCAAAAGTTTCGTTGTTTCAACATGAATGGTCGCCTCTCAATTCTGAATTAATGTGCTCTTTCATTTCCAAAGTGAATCAACGAAACTGTCTGCCAAGATTTCCACTCAGTCATCTGTCGCAATCGGCATCTCATCCATCAGTTCACTTTCGTCCCCAAGCCATGTCCACTATGAAGCCACCAGTGTATCGATTCTTTCGGCAGTTGTTTTTGCGATTTTGCCATCGCGTTGACGTGAAATTTGCCGTTAACGCACTGGCGATCGCCTGGTGTTTCTGCATTTTCCCCGCAACTGTCGCGGCTCACGATTCCGCTGTGCCGCATGCGCACCCGCATGCGCAAGGCGAAACGCCGGAATCAGGATTTATGATGATCGCTTTGGCGATTTCGCTGGTCGTACTCTGCTGGATTGCCGTTCGGCGTTATCGATTAACCGCCAATGGAACTCATTGACCAGTAAACCCGTTTATCCTCGCTGACCGCTCCGCGATCAGAACGCTTTGATCGCGGAGCGATCAACGACAGACCCAGACGCGGTCATCGCAACGTCACCGTTGCAGTTTCTGTTTTGGAATCACGCAGGTAATCAATTTTGACCGAATCGCCAGGCGAATACTTTTCCAGTGTACTCAGCATCTCGTTCAGGTTGCTGATCGGCTGGCCATCGATCGCTTGCAGGATGTCCCCAATTTGAACAACGCTTGACCTGCCGATCACCGTACCTTGCAACCCGGCTGCGGCCGCACCGCCGTTGTCAGCCACGTCCAACAGCAAGACTCCCTTAACACCCAATCGCGATGTCACAGCATCGCTGATCTCGCTGTTGACGCGGATTCCCATCTGAGGCGGCTCGTAGCGTCCTTTGGCAATGATTTGCGGAACGACTCGATTGACCGTGTCAACTGGGATCGTAAATCCGACGCCGGCGGATGCTCCCGAGGGACTGTAGATCGCCGTGTTAACTCCGATCAACCTGCCCGCGCTGTCTAGCAGCGGTCCGCCGGAGTTTCCGGGGTTGATCGCGGCATCGATTTGGATCACGCCTTCAATCGAACGGCCCGTCGGACTTTCAATCGTTCGGCTTTTTGCCGATACGACTCCGGTGGTCAGTGTTTGATTGAGCCCAAATGGATTTCCGATTGCAAAAACCGATTGACCGACCATCAGCGAATCGCTTTCGCCGATGGGGACCGGACGAAGTTTTTCGGGCGGAGCGGCGATACGCAAAACGGCCAGGTCATGGTCCGGCGATCCGCCGACCAGCGAGGCCTCGTATGAAGACTGATCCCACAAGACGACGCGTGCCGAGGATGCTTCTTGCAACACATGAAAGTTGGTCACAATGTGCCCCTGGTTGTCCCACATGAATCCGCTGCCGCTGCCGGCTTCCACTTCAATCGCGCGCCGTGCAAATGGGCTGGCGACGCGCGATCGAGTCGTCAAGTAAACGACCGATGGGCTGCTGTTTTGAAAGATCGCAGTGGTCGTTTTTTCGAAGTCCGCAAGCTCCCCTCGCGGCGTCACCGCACGTGGCTCCCCGGCAATCTCGCCCCAACGGATCATCGACACGATCCGCGGTACAACGAGCACTCCAATCACTAGAACCATCAGGATCCAGGTCAGTCTCAGTTGGCCGCGCAACTGTGCGGTATCAAGATCTCTATCCATTTCGACATCATCGACCATGCGTTCACTCCGATTTAAACCGGCTTTCCCGGTCATGCTATCCCTTTTTTAGTATACGTGATCGGCGACACAGAACGTCACAGCGATCCGCGAAACCACCACCCACGCGGATGGCCCAGGCAAAACGATCGATTACACCTTCGGACAAGATGAAATCGCCCAACGAACAACAACGTTCGATTCTAGCGGCTCGCAACTAGCTTCTAGCAACTTGATTTTCGGCCACGACGGCCACGGCAGTGTGCGAGTCATCCACGATCTGGCCACGACCGCCGCCGCGATCGCCCATGCCTTCACCTTCGCCCCATACGGCGAAATGCTCGCCGTTCACAACGCGACCGCCCAATCCATCGCCGTCACGGGCCGCCTCTCATCTTTAGGTTATTCCGGCGAACACTTCGACGCCAAAGCGGCCCAACAATACCTCCCGCCTCGATCCCTTCGCAGGCAACATGCAGGACCCGCAGTCGCTGCACAAATATGCGTACGTGCATGGAGATCCGGTTGGAGGGACTGATCCAACAGGACTCTTTACCGTTTCGAGTGCAATCTCAGGGATGTCTTTACAAGCAGCGCTTTCCAACTTTTCGATGGACGCGAGCATGTCGGCGTATGCAGCTGCACAGACAGCGCAGTCAGCTGAGTCAATTGGCGAATTCGTTCAGTTGTTTGAGCAAAAGTTTCAGGAATTTGCTACAGACTCAATCATAGGTAATCTTCCAATCGTCGGGCCGTTCTACTCACTTTACCAGCTAGGAAAAACTGCACTCGACTACTTCTTTCCGAATACACTCGATCTCTCCGGTCTGCCGGAGGATGCCGCGGATTCGGGGGGAAGCTCCACCGCATCAGCGCGAGCGAGTTCCGTCGCGGGAGCTGCGACAAGAGTTGGAAACCTTGGATTTAAGGCATCAAGGTATTTCATGAAAATCCGTCGTGGAATGGTCGTCAGCAAAGTGAAGAGGATAGTAAAAGGCAAAGCAAACTATATTCCACTGCTGGGGACGGCACAGGAGACTAGCGGGGATCACGCTAGCATCGTACTAGACTTAGCCAAAAAACTAGCAAGGCACGCGGATACGGAATTGGTCGCGATGAATAGATCGTTGCGTACTGTGCTGCGCACGGTCGGAGGAACCTATGCACCATGGACAAAAGATCTTGGAGTAAACCTCTATATACCAATTAGGTTCGGAAACTCTGCGAAGACCATTGAACGGTACGCGCCTGACGTTGTAGCGATTCAGGGCAATAAGGTCATTATTCGAGAGGTTGCTTCAGCCAGTCAAATGTCGGATAACGTTGTAAACCCGGATTACATCGCGTGGCTGACTGCCGTCAGAGACGTAGCGCGAAGGAGCGAGCTAGAAGTTAAGCTGGAAATCTACGATACTGCGGGAACTCTCGTGAAGACACTTTGATGAATAAGATCACACAAAAAGAATCATATCCAGGATCAGTTGAGTTTTTACTTTGGAATGAAAGTTGGTCCGATACCGATTTCATGAATTTCTACGAATTTGCGTCCAACCGGTTTCCGCTCGTTATGGAACCGGGTCGGAATCTTGGAATATCTGGTAAACGTTGGAAGGTGTTTTTTCCTACAGAAGATTTTCCTTCGGCACTCAAGCGTCGGGGTACAAAGGATTTGAGATGTGTCATCTTCCGGGAACTCGAACCTAGACTTGATATACGTTTCGATCGCGCTGACCGTCGGTGCGGGAGGTTGAGTATTTCCTGCTCATCGAGTGAATGGGACGCCAAAGGAGGGCACAAGATTATTCACGAACTACTCGATATCCTTGAGGCTGATTACGGACACTTTAATCTGACGAAGTACTTCAACATTGACCACAGTCATCGAATCGCGGCCGCACCAACTTTCGGTGGACCAAGTATCAACGTTTGGGAGCAGCCTAAAGACGATACGCTGCTTCCAGTTAGCCAGTACGAAAACCTGTTAGACGTATGGGAATTTGATCGTGGTTACGAATCGAAGAATCCATCTGAATATGTGGCACGCCCGTTGCTGGTTTATCCGGTTTCAGTATTGACTCAACAACACCTTGAGTTGATGGTTCTGAATGACCAGTGCCTACGTGAATGGATTGAACACAAAACCGAAAGGGGAAGCTTAACACGTGCAAATTCACGAAATTTCCTTTGGGAAGTAAAGGAGGAGAACATTGAGAAAGTTGTTAGAAATCTCTGGACTGCCAACTTCTTTAACGCATCGGAGTATTTTGAGATCGGAAGCTGGGACTCAGAGCTTCAACTCCCACTCCTTCGACACATCAAGAAACTTGACCGGGACCAGGGAGGAACAACATAGGTGGAAGGCTAGCGCCGGGGTCAGGCTTTGTGTTGGGTTTTCAA
>JAGQPO010000097.1 GCA_020426665.1 Planctomycetales bacterium | reverse complement strand
GAGGGAAAACCGGTATTGGCTGGTCACTCGCTCACGCGTTCGGGTTATGAAAAACCAATTCCTCACGCAATGGCGCAACTTCAAAACGCGTCGATAGGGCCGTCAGCGGTGGGGCGGCAAAAGTATCCGCCTAAGTTTTCCACCACGCCATTTTCTTCCCGGCAATCGGGAGGGTGAAGATCGTCAACCGAAAGCAAACGCATGACGAAAACAAACGACCCGATCCGTCGCTAATGCCCGCTGTTTGTAGAACAGTCGTGTGTAGAAATGTTACGTGGCGTTACCGATGGGACGAACAGTTTTTGCTGACACAGGTCTTATCCATGCCAGCAAATCACAGCTCTGTTGATCGATCGTGATCTGTTTTGGAACGTGTTAGCGGGGAAACACGTACAGGGGCACAAAGATGCCGCTTCGATACGGATATCGGCTGCTCATCATCGGGATCGAATTCCAATTGGGGCGCAACGGTTCGTAGCCGGCCCACAGGTTGCGTTCGAGTCGTTCGATACGCTGTTGCGATCGATACTGTGCGCGGGACTGGCGCAGGCTGGCGGCGCTGGGTTGACCGGCGGAAAGGTCCGACGAACTGGGGATCTGGTCGACCAATTGGGGACGATCGATCTCGACCAGATCATTAGCAGGTTTTTCGACGACGGGGTCTGGTGCCGCAATTTCAGGAAACGGGAATTGGGCGGTTGCTGTGTTGGACAGAGCAACGGTGGCGACTGCGGTCAATGCGATGCCCAACAGTCCGTGTTTGAGGTTGGAATTCATGGGATTTCCCAGAGTTGATTTGGAAGGACGGGTTGATTCGTCATCGGCATTCCCGATCGGGTGGTGTGAGTGATGGAAGAATCCAAGAACCGAAAAATCGGCCAAACGGTGGGTTCGTGCCGATTATCGCGTCACCGATGGTTATTTTGTCCGCGTTGAGATCATCGAGCCGAAAACTCGGCCATTCCGGGATGGCATTCGCCGAGGTGTGTGCAAACAATTGGGTGCTCCCTTCGTAGCCTGTTTGATTCGCATCGCCCTGAGCTGCTACGACGTCCGTTTGACGTGCCAGGGTCCCGCCGCCGCTGTTACCAAAATCCGGAGCCCCCCGATGAAGATCGCCGCACGACTGCTTTTTGGCACAATCACCACGTTGTTACTGACTTTTTCTGTGGGATGTCAGCCACCGAAACCACCGGCGCCGGTCGCGGCCGGTTCGGGAACAACCAACACGACCGGGATGATTGCCGGAAATACCACGGGAAACACCACCGGAAATACAACGGGAAACACGACCACGGGGTTCGAAACACCGTTTGGTGAGACGCCCGAGTGATTGAACATCGGGTTGAATTCAATCCCGCAACAGGCGCGGGCGAACACTACACGTTGTGATAAACTGTAGGGATAGCGGTGCTGCCGCGGTGTTGTTCCATCCTTCGCCTCCATTGAATCGACCCTGTATGAATCTCTCCCGATGGTGTGCAACCATTGCTTTCGCGGTGCTCCTGGTGGCCGATGGTTTGTCCTCGACGACGGGGCTTGTTGCCGCGGATGGTGCTGCCGCAGACGCTGAACCTGCGGCTGTGACAATCGAGACGACGGCGGGCGAGATTGTCGACGGTCGATGGCTCGGCACCGATGGCTCGGTCGTCGTGTTGTCTGTCGGATCGATGACCAAGGAATTCACGGTCCAGCAGCTCGCTTCGCTGCGTCTAGCCAAGCCGGCCGATTCGGTGACGGGGCCTTCGATGGAGGTGGTATTGGGCGATGGCACGTCGATTGTCGCCGAAGGTGTCTCGATGGACGAAACCGTCGTTCAAATCGAACCGCGGCGTCAAGCGATGATCAGGATGCCGATCCAACAGGTTCGCTCCATCCGCTTTCGCCCTGGAACACCCGCGACAGACCCACAATGGTTGGGTCTTGCGGAAAAGGAAACTCGAAGTGACATGATGGTGATTCGTCGTGGCAACGATCAATTGGATCCGTTCGAAGGCGCCGTCGTCGGTTTGGACGCTAAGAATTTGATCTTCAGTTTGGACGGAGACAAGATCGAGGCGCCGCGTGACCGGCTGGAAGGTGTGCTGTTTCGAAATCCTCCGTCGTCACAGCGCACCGCTAAAGTGAAGGTCGTGGATATCTACGGTTCTACGTTCTTGGCCGATCGATTGGAAGCCAGCGACCAGACTGACTCGATCGACATCATGTTGCCCGGCCAGGTCCGACATCGCGTGGCGATCGACCAGATTCGAATCGTCACTTGGGCCAGTGGTCGCGTGATGTTGGCATCGGAAGTCGCGGCCGATTCGGAGATGTCGCCCTATTTAAAAACGAAGTTGCCGGCCACATTGATCAAAGACTGGTTCGGGCCGGTATCCGAAGGCGAAGACCTGATCGCAACCGCCGGAGGACGAATCGAATACCGAGTCGAAAAAGGATTTCAGACGCTTGCCGGTAGTGTTTGTCGCGACCAACGCGTTGCCGGTGGAGGTTCGGTTGTCGTTCGTTTGTCCGCCGACGGCGAAATGAAGTGGGAACAAACTCTTGACGATTCGAATGCAAAAGGTTTTCGCATTCCCATCGGCGGTGCCAGTCGCGTCCGGTTAGAGGTTTTCGCAACCGACGATGGCGATGTGGGAGACCAAGTCCGATTCCTGAAACCCAGGTTGTTGAAGTGAACGATCGATCGCGTTACCGTCGCCGGTTTACGGAATTTGTCTCGCGAAGTTCTGCCGTCAGACTCCGCGTGATTTGGCCGGCAATCTGTTGCATCGTCACGGCGACACTCTCACAAAGTGCCGACCCGATTCAATTGGACCCGTTGTTGAAATCTGCGGAAGCCGCTCGGATCGCGGCAATCGATCGAGCGCGTCCCAGTGCCGTCAGTGTGTTCATCCCTGGCGGCGGAGGAGGAGGAAGCGGCGTATTGATTTCTCCCGAAGGTTACGCGTTGACCAACTTCCACGTGACCAGCCCCGCCGGAACATTCATGCGATGCGGTCTGAGCGACGGTAGAGTCTATGATGCGGTGTTGGTCGGGCTGGACCCGGTCGGCGATCTCGCCATGATTCGATTGCTCGGACGCGACGATTTTCCTTACGCGACCATGGCCGACAGCCTGAAGGCGCGCGCCGGCGATTGGTGCATGGTGATCGGCAACCCCTTCCTGTTGGCATCGAATCTTCAACCTACCGTGACGTGGGGAATCCTTAGCGGCGTCGGTCGATACCAGTATCCTTCCGGGACGCTGCTGGAGTATGCCGATTGTTTGCAGACGGACGCATCCATCAATCCCGGCAATTCAGGCGGACCGATCTACAACGCGGACGGGGAATTGTTGGGAATCGTTGGTCGTTGTTCTTTCGAAAAACGGGGACGCGTCAACGTGGGGGTCGGCTATGCGATTTCGATCAACCAGGCCAAGAACTTTCTGGGCTACCTGCGCAGCGGACGAATCGTCGACCACGCCACCCTTGGGGCGACCGTGACAACGGACCCAGACGGAGGAGTGGTGGTCAGTAACATTTTGGAATCAAGTGACGCCTACCGACGTGGTCTGAGATACAACGCACAGATTCTGGAGATCGATGGCCGGCCCGTAACGACCGCGAACGATGTTCAAAATGTCCTGGGGACCTTTCCCAGTCGCTGGCGCGTCAACGTGACGTTCCGCGATGCAGGCGTGACCACACGGGTTCCCGTGCGATTGATGGGTGTTCACGGACAAGACGAATTGTTGGCCAAAATGTCGGCCGCACTGCCGCCGCCTCCCCCGGTTCCCGACCAGGAGCAGGGCGACGAGAAAGAGGACGGAAACGACGCCGAAAAGAACGACGAACCAGAGGCTGAACCGCCCGGTCGCGACAATGATGGAGGGCGACCCAAAAACGACAAGCCGAAGCGGCGACCAGTGCCGCCCCACGGTGCGGCGAAGCCGACCATCCCGCAAGCGGTCTCCGACTTGATCGTCGAGCGACGTGGATTCGCTAACTACTATTTCAATCAGGTTCAACAAGACCGTTTCACCGAATCGTTGCGAAGTCAGTTTCCGGGGCCGGTGGACGCCGAAAAAGACCGGGTCTGGACGATCACTGGGACCAGTGGTCCCGCGGAGGTGAAATTAACGGTGTCGGATGATCAATTTGCAATCATCGTCGGCGAGACAGCCATTCAGGCGACGCGTCGCAGTGAACTGTTTGACGCGGTTGACACCGATTCGATTGCAGGGATCTTGCCCGCCTTGGACGCTTGGCGATCGATGCTCTTGTTAGGGCCTAAAGAATTCGGCGAGTCCTACTATTTGGGAACCATGCCGTTGGGCGGAGAACGCCCGCTTCGCGATTGCATGGTCGGACTTTATGGCGAGATGGAGGTGCGGTGGTTGATGCATCCCGAATCCGGTTTGGTCGAATGTATCGAAGTCTTTTCGGACCGTGATTCCGATCCGGCCGAACTCTGGATCCATCGGGACGATGACAAGATCAGCGAGTTGGAATTGCGATACGGAACGAACGTTGCCTTGTCGATTGCGATCAAAGATTGGCAACCAACGGGGGCGTCTAAATGAGATTCATTGACTGGATCGTTTTGTCGATTGTCGGAATCGGATCGATCTTGATTTCGTCGGATCGACCCGTTGCCGCCCAACCGGCTGTTGCCGGAAATGCGCGTGACGTGCAAATGCGGGTCGTGAAGATTTATGGCGCCGGCGGAATTCAAGGTCTGGAAGCCTACCAAAGCGGTTTCATCGTCTCTCCCGAAGGTCACATCGCGACGGCGTGGAGCTATGTATTGGATGTTGAACCGATCGTGGTTTTGGACGACGGCCGTCGATTTGAATCAAAGATCGTTGGCATTGAGCCGTCGTTGGAATTGGCCGTCCTAAAGGTCGATGCATCGGATCTGCCTTACTTTGAAGTCGACAAAGAATTACGAGCCCAGTGGGGTGACCCGATTCTTGCGGTCAGCAATCTGTTCGGAATCGCGGCCGGGAACGAGCCCGCAAGTGTGATGCAAGGGATCGTCGCAGGGATCACGAATCTGGACGCCCGCCGAGGCACCTTCAAGACGCCCTATCGCGGTAAGGTGTTGATTCTGGACTTGATCGCAAACAATCCAGGCGCTGCCGGTGGCGCCGTTGTCGATTCCGATGGTCGACTGGTCGGAATGTTGGGAAAAGAATTGCGTGACAGTGGGACCGGCGTCTGGCTGAATTATGCGTTGCCAATTGATGCGTTGCGTGTGGCGATCGGAGATATCATTGCGGGGCGAGCGACCACGGCGCCGAAAGACGATAACCCGGTGCTGAATCGTGACCAGTCGCACAATCTGGAAACATTGGGGCTGGTCCTGGTTCCCAACGTCTTGGAATCCACACCGGTTTATATCGACGCCGTTGTTCCAGGCACGCCGGCGGCCAAGGCGAAACTTCGTCCCGATGATTTGATCCTGTTGCTCGATGGACAGCGCGTCGGCGACCAAAAAACACTCGTCGAACTGTTGCGTCGGATTGACCGCCGCGATGCCGTTTCGATTACCGTCCAGCGCGACAATGACGTGCTGCCTGTCCGATTGCAACCTTAGGAGTCTCGCCGCGTGCTGAATGTGAACATGAAATCGGCGTGCCTGGTAGCCTCGCCAAGGAACCTGCCAACGAAACGGCCCAATGGACCGATTTCGGCGATCCGACGGATGCCGTCAGTCTTCGGAAAACGGACCCATCAACTACGACACTTGTTAATGTCGGCTGGTCTGGTGATGGTTGCCACGCTGTGTGGTGCGACGACGGTGGGGGCACAAAGTGATACGGCAAAGTACCGACAAACACTTGCCGCTGCAGTGAGAACTGCCGCACAACGCGTGTTGCCAGCGGTGGTTTCGATCGAAGTCATCGGGGTGGCCGAAACCGCCGACGGTCGAGGACAGCAGAGCGAGGTGTCGCAAGACGCACCGTCATGTGGCATCGTTGTTGACCCCGAAGGGCTGGTCATTGCATCGGACATTATTGTTCGACGCCCATCGGCAAGTTTGCTGGTTGTGCTTCCGGACCAAACTCGATTGGCGGCCAAGATCGTCGCTCGCGATCATCATCGTGGCTTGGTCATGTTGCGCGTCAAACCCGAGACTCCGTTGGTCGCAATGGAATTGCCACAGGCGGTTGAATCTCCGGTCGGCTCGACGGTGGTCGCCGTCGGCCGCTATGGAGGCGATCTTTCGCCCATGGTCAGCAGCGGAATCCTGAGCGCGACAGGACGGTTGGAAGGCACGATGTTGCAAACCGACGCGCGGGTTTCACCGTCGTTTTACGGTGGCCCGTTGATCGATCTGTATGGCAACGTGATCGGCGTTGTGGTTCCGGCAATCGCCGAAGGTGGTGCGCCGGACGACACCAGTTGGTACGACTCGGGAATCGCGTTTGCCGTGCCAACCCCGGTGTTAAAAAACAAACTCGCCAGACTCGGCGACGGCCAGGACATTCGTAAAGGTTTGATCGGAATCGTTCCCAAGTCCAAAGACCCATTGGCGGAAGGCACGGAATTGGCCGCCGTTCGGAATCGGTCTCCAGCCGAAAAGGCGGGAATCAAACCCGGTGACTCGATCGAAGCGGTCGCCGGCGTGCCGGTGAAGATGTTTCAAGAAATCAAACAGGCGCTCGGGCCGTACGACGCGGGTGAAACGATCGAAATCACGTTACGAAGCGATGGGGAAACACGAAACGTCTCGGTCAAACTCGCCGAGTCCATTCCACCGCTCAACCCTCAACGTTTGGGCGTCTGGGCTGTCGAGGAAAGCGAAAGCGTTGTTGCGCAAGCGGGAGACGATGACACCGCGAATGATTCTGATGAAGGAAACGATGACCAACAAGTCGCGACGCGAGTCAGGGTACGTGCGGTCGTTCCTGGAACGGCGGCTGACGGGAAGATCGAGCCCGGCGATGTAATCAAGAGGGTTGATCAGACGGAAATCACGGATCTGGCAACCCTTGGCCGAATGATGGTCACGGCTGTCCCCGACGAAGAATTGTCGGTCTCGGTTGATCGACAGGGCAATGCGGTCGACGTCACGTTGACCCCGACGTCGATTGCCGGCCCGGCGCTGGACAAGACGATCGAACTATGGGCCGACAACGAGCCGGAAAATAAGTGGGATGTCCTGGAACTTCGTCTGCCCGACGTTCCCAACTTGGCCGCTTATGCCGCACCGGATGTCGATGACGCGACTTCAGATGCCGGGATCGGCATGTTGATCATGTTGTTGCCTCCGGAGAACCGTGATCCCAAAAAACAGTTGGATTCATGGCGTGATCTTGCCGGGCGTTTCGGCGTCGTGATTTGTGCCGTTTCCAGTGAGGATGAAAAACGATGGCAACAGAAAGAAATTGATGTCGTTTCCCGGATGGCAACGCTGCTGTCCCAGCGTGTCTCGGTTGGCGCCATTGCCGTTGCGTCGACAGGCGTTATGAAAGACGTTGACGCGTCGGCGGCCGATTCAATGGTGATCGCGATCGCTCTTTCGGACCGCAAGAATTTTTCCGGGATCGCCGTGTCGGCCGACACAAAACCGCCGGCCGTCCGATTGCGAGAAAACGAACCGGATCGATCGCTTGAAATCCTGATTCCGATCGATTCGCTCGACGAAGGGCCGACCTGGTTGGCACCCCTGGCGACCGCCGGTTACCCGATTTCTCTGGGCGGCAAGTGTGAACTTGCGGACTTGCTTCGTTGGGTTCGGTTGCTGCAAACCATTTAAGTTAAAATCATCACCGACAAACACGCCGTTCCTTCCTTCGTCCTCTCAAAGAATCGCAACCATGTCGCGTCCATTGTTCATCTGTTTTGCACTGTTGACCGTTTCGATCACCGCCCAATGGCATCTCCAATCCGCTGTCGCAGCCGACTCGAGCGTCCTTCATTTTTCGGCCAAGGAACCGGCAAATGGAAAGGTCGTCTTGGTCGCTGGTGATGAAGAGTATCGCAGTGAAGAATCGATGCCGATGTTGGCAAAGATATTGAGTGTTCACCATGGATTTGATTGCACCGTGCTGTTTTCGATGTCGGAAGACGGCACTTACGTGGACCCCAATCATTCGGCGGGAATTGTCGGCTGGGAAGCATTAGACGACGCGGATCTAATGATCATTGGTACTCGATTTCGAACCCCCAGTGAGTCGCAGGCGGCCCACATCACCCGATTCATTGATGCCGGCAAACCGTTGATCGGGATCCGCACGGCCACGCACGCCTTTAATGGAAAAGGTTCTTTCGGTGGTGACGTAACCTACGGCAGCTTTGGCCGAAAAATCTTGGGTGAACAGTGGGTCAGCCACCATGGACAACACAAACGCCAAGGCGCACGCGGTGTGCTGGTTGACGGAACCAAAAATCATCCAATCCTGAACTCCGTTACCGATGTCTTTGCACCATCGGATGTCTATGGCGTTACACATTTGACGGACGACGACACAATCTTGTTACGTGCCGCCGTTACCGAATCGTTGGATCCAAAGTCCGCTAACATCGATGGTGCCAAAAACGATCCGATGCAACCGTTCGCCTGGCTGCATCACTATGTCTCGCCCAACGGAACAAAGGGCCAATCGTTTTGCACGACGGCGGGAGCAAGTGTCGATTTGGTGAACGAAGATTTGCGGCGGATGATCGTCAATGCGGTTTATTTTTTGACTGAAAAACCGGTTCCAGAAAAAGCGGACGTTTCGTTTGTCGATCCGTTTTACCGGACGTTCTTTGGATTCATCAATGACAAGGAATATTGGGCAAATCTTGGCATCCGGCCAACTGATTTCGCGATCGGAAAGTCACCGCATTATCCCGATCCAAAGGGCAGCCCCGAATGGCCGTTTCGCGATCGCCCCGAGAATTGACGATTTATTCGTCGTCGGTCTGTTTGGCAAGCAAGCGGGCTCGAATCCGGTTGCCGTGTTCTTGCGGTTCTCCTTCGCGTTTGTACAACTCGATCGCGCGCTCGGTGTCGCCGAGTGCTTCGGCCAAGCGTGCCAAGTTGTAACGAGCCGGCGGGACCCAGAACGATTGCTGCTCTTCGTCGAGCACACGTTTTTGAATCCAGCCTTCTGCCGTGTCCAAGCGGTCGTCATCGGCTTGCAATAGGCTTAACCAGTAGGTCGCGGTTCGTTTGCCCATCCGCATCAGGTCTTGAATCTGCGAGACTTGTTTGTCGTAGGTTTCCGCGTCGATTCCCAGTTCACGCCGAATTCCGTACGACTTTTGCAGTTCAACATCGATCCGCAGATCTTCGATCTCGAATTCCGGTGCCCTTTGTTCAAGGTAGAGCGTTCTGGCGCCTTCGATGCCTTCTTCTTCGATGTCCGAAAATTGGCCCGTCAAATGTTGCCATCGTCCTCGCGCCAGTTTCTTTGCCATTTCAAAGTCGGCGTCCAGCATTGCCCAGCGTGCCAAGTACCAGAACATGAATAGCGGATCACGCTGGGCGTGATCGTCACACCGTTCCCGGTAGATTTCGGCGAGCAACGGGACACGCCAGATTTGGACGTTACTGATCCCCGTGACAGCATCGAATTTGGCGGCAAGCGCGTCCGCATCGACATAAACATTCATCCTGCGGTCACCGGTCAACCCGGATTGCAGTTGCTGCATTCTTGGGCTGACAGCTTCCGGTTTTAGATTCAGCAGCGCGGCACACTGTTGTGCGTCTTCTTTGGTTACCGGGTAAGTGAATTTGTCCAAGCCAGCGATTCCCAGACGTCGCAAAATCACGGCGTCACGGCGCGCTTGTGATAAAGTAGCGATTCCGACCTGATCCGGACCGGGAACGAAAATGCCAAGAGTCGGCTCGAACAGATAGATTTCGTCGCCCGCCAGCACTCCAACGCAAAACGGAGCTACGTTGCCCGTGGTGCTGTCAATTGTACCGATCACGGCGGCCGGGATTCCGGCCTGGCGGCACAGCTGTGTGAAAACGCCGGCACGCTGCAACCCGTCGCCAATCCCGCGCATCACGGTCTGGTAATTGGACTGACGATATCCGGGTCCTTGAAACACCATCTCAAAAGGAAACGTCGGTCCCGGTGGCGCGGGCGTCGACGGCACGTTGGGTTCCAACGCGATATTCCGCACGGTCCAATCGAACAGGCGAGATGCGGAACGCAATGTTTCAACGGGTTCGGCGCCGAGTGTTTTTTCTTGATCCTTCAACCAATCGGTAAGCAAATGTTCGTCGTGAATCGGGACATCCACCCAGTTGAATAATTGGTGGAACAAATAACAATCACGAAGGTGTTCGGCGTCACTGGGTTGAAACTTGGCGCTGCTAACACGATCCGCAAATTGTTCGGACGTCATCAGATCGCGGATCGACTTTAACAACTCTGGCGGGGCCGCCTTGCCGGGCGTGATCGACTCGCTCCACCGGTTCAAATGAAACGCAATTTGTCGGTCCGCTTTTTTGGGTTCTAAGTCGATGTATTGACGCAGCAACCTGAACGCTTCACCCAAATGATCTCGTTCGGACTGTGATTGCTGATTGGCCTGGCGACGGTTTTGGATGTCACGAACCAAGTCTGTATCGTCTTGACATCCGGAGCAAACCAAGACTGCCAACAGGACCAAACCGCTACAGCGACTGACGCCTCGATTGCAACTGGTCGGAAACGTAATTCTGGACCGTCGATCAGCGATAGTCGTTTGCGTGCCGCGCCGGCATCGCGCCGACGCATCGAATGAAAACCTAAATAGCTTGGGCAATGCCATTGGGTGGGCCAACGGAGAGGATCGTGTGTCGAATCTGTAGCAGGCGATCAACCAACCCCTCGAACTGATCCAGCGGCACCATGTTTGCGCCGTCGCTGGGAGACGATTCCGGGTCTGGGTGGGTCTCGAAAAAGATCGCGTCGATACCGATTGCTACGGCTGCGCGGGCCAATGGTTCGACCATTTCCCGGTTTCCCCCTGTCGAGCCGTGTCCCGAACCCGGTCGCTGGACACTGTGCGTCGCATCAAATACCACGGGGACGCCAAGGGCACGCATGATCGGCAGCGATTGCATGTCATTGACCAGACGCCCGTAGCCGAAAAACGTCCCCCGTTCGCATAACATCACGCCACCAGTGCCCGCGGCTCGAGATTTTGCGACGACGTATCGCATGTCTTCCGGAGCCATGAATTGGCCTTTTTTGACGTTCAGCGGTTTGCCGGTTTGGGCCGCCGCAACGATCAAATCCGTCTGGCGGGCCAGAAACGCGGGAATCTGAAGTAAATCACAGGTCGACGCTACCAGTTCCGCTTGATCGGGCAAGTGAATATCGGTCGTCGTCGGCAATCCCGTTTCGCTGCCAATCTTGGCCAACATCGCCAAACCTTCGTCAATTCCAGGGCCCCGGATCGCGTCGGCGCTGGTCCGGTTGGCTTTGTCAAACGACGCCTTGAAGACGACGTTCACATCGTCGCGCTGATTGATCCTGGTCAGTACCTCAGCGATCTGCGACGAAATGTCACTGGATTGCAAGACACATGGTCCGGCAATCAACAGCAATGGCTGGCCGTCGCCACACCGGTAGGGGCCGACCGAAACAGGGGATACAGGCGGGATCTTCGGTGAATCGTTCATACAACGGAGTTTGTGCGATTGCGAGTTTCACCGCAATCGCAGTGTGACTATCGCCTGACTAAAGATCCTTGAGCCGCTGGACTGCCTCGCGGGCTCGTTTGAGAAAAGCGTTTTTCGGTTCGCCCGACTCCAGGAAAATCGGCGCTCCGATCGTGATACAGCTTAGCAACGGCACCGGCAGCACCTCGCCACGGGGCAAAATTCGGTTGACGTTGTCGATGTAGACCGGCACCAATTCCAAGTCGGGACGCTTTTTCCCCATGTAGTACAACCCGCTTTTAAACTCTCCCATTTCGTCTCCCGCGCTTCGTCCCCCCTCGGGAAAAACGATCAACGAGTACACGTCGCCCATCTCTTCAAGCATGATGTCGATCGGGCTTCGGTGCACCTTGATTTCTTTGCGGTCGATCAACAACGCGTTAAAGCTGGCCGCCATGTGAGGTTTGACCCACCCGGACGTCCAATAGTCCTTAGCCGCGACCGGCCGCGTGACCGCACGAATTTCTCTCGGAAGCGCAGACCACAGCACCACCGCATCCAAGTGGCTGGTGTGATTCGCAAAATAAATGCGTTGACACGTGTCTGGTTGGCAATCCACCCAGCGCACGGTAAATCCACTGAAGAGTTTGGCCAATAAAACGATGACATGACTAGTGAGGGTCATACACCAAGTTTACTTGGCCAGGGCGTCCAGAATAAGTGGCCAACCGCCGTCCGGGACTGGACAGTTCACGCCGTTGCGTGACCGGCGAGCGCGGATTCCTGGACACAAGATCGGTCGTACAGAGTCGTGACCAAGCGTTCGTATCCGTTAACCATTGATTCCAACGAACCGGTTCGCAACACCAGTTCGCGTCCCGTTTTTCCATACCGTTTGCGGGTACTTTGGTCGTCCAGCAGGCCGCCAATCGCTTCGGCCATCCCGCTCGCATCATTCGACTCGAACAAGACGCCGGTCTGGTCGGAGATCACGGATTCGCTGACCGACCCGACATCGGTTGCGGCAACGGGGACTTCACAGGCCAGCGCCTCCAGGATCGATACCGGGGACGCTTCGTTCAAAGAACACAGCGTAAACACATCCAGTGCTGATACCAGCCGCGGCGTGTCATGCCGTGTCCCCAGCAAATGAATCCGATCCTGGACACAAAGCTCGGTGGCTAGCCGCTCGATCGTCTCGCGTTCGGGGCCATCGCCGACCACCATCCAGTGCAAATCGGGGTGGCTATCACGCAGCTTCTCAGCGGCGCGGACAAGAATCGCGTGATTTTTTTCGCTTCGCAACGCAGCGACAATTCCAACCAATTGCGTCTCGGTACCCAGTCCCAATTCCTCCCGGACCTCGGCTCTGTTTTTGTCACTGCGGCAAAAGCGATCACAGTCGACGCCGTTGCGAATCACATGCACTTTGTGCTTCGGAAATCGCTCGAAGCGGTTCAGGAATTCTCCGTGAGAATCAGCAACGGCAATGAACGCATCGGTGATCGGAGTCAAGATTCGATTCAAACGCCCTACCCCATCCGGCCAACCGGTACTGTGCAGCGCCGATGCAATCACGGGCACGCCGGCGATGAAAGCGGCAAGACGCCCCCAAAACATTTTGTCGCCCGCGCCCACCGTGATGACGGCGTCAACCTGTCGCCGGTGCATCAGACGCGACAACCTAGGGAGCACGCCGATGTCCCATTTACCGCCAATCAAGTCACTGTGAACTGTAAATTCTTCGGCAATTTCTTCGCCAAGCGGTCCACGATCCTTCAAACACACGACCTCCGGCAAAACAACATCGGGGTCCATGCGGCGCAGCATGTTAACCAACAACGTTTCTGCGCCACCGACCGGCATGCTCGTGATCACGAACTGGATTCGAAGCGGACCTCGTTTTTTACGTGACACGACGGGACGCCACCATCGACGAATGGTCATGGATGTTCAGTATGAAAGGCGAGGCAAGGGCACAGATAGACCGGCTGTTCTGGAATAACCAAGCCCAACGGGACAGACGGACACTGCTATTTGTTTACCTCACACCCACGCAGCGGAATTTTGAAACGCTCAAGCATGCCTTTGCAGGCCCCTGAGCCGCCGGTTTCTTGAGTGCTTTAGCGATTATTCGGATTTCAACAGGAAAACACTTCTTTTTCGACCGGTTGGACTTTCAACAAAATCTGACGATTTGTTAAAGCCGGGGTGCATTTTCTTTTCCGCGTAGGCATCTCGATCATGCGACGAACCAATCCAACATTTCCGGCCGCTGTTCCAATGGCACTTATGACCAAATCACTGACCGTTGTCGCCGTGATTCTGGTCATGACCGGCTGCCGAAACACTACCAACACACCGATCGCGCCGTTTGGGGCTTCGACACCTCTCTCTCCGCTTTCACCAGTGCAAGGAACCGCGTCGCTATCGCCGATTCAGCCGGTGTCCGGAATGAGCACCTTTGGCGCCCCAACCAGGGTCCCGCCTCCGCCGACGGGGTCCTACAACTCACCAGGAAACTACGGCGCCTCGTCGAATTACATGGCACCGACCAGTAATTACGCACCGGGCGGAATGTCTCCATCGGGCGCCGCACTGGGATCCAGCGGACTCACTCGAGGGCTGACGGACCTTCGTTCACCAAATGTGCCGTTGGCTGACGCCGGATATGACAATGGTGTTCGCCAAACCAGTTGGGTCGGATCTCCGCCGGCCGCCGGTGATTCGTATTCCGGCAATGCGTTTGGAAACGGATTTGACCCGCGACTACAGCCTGCCGAACAAGCATTGCCGATCAACGACCCCTCGACGGGACCGCGATCGGGCGGCATGCCTGTGATTGATCTGACTCGATCGCCCTATCCGCCGGGGTATGTCCCACCCCAAAATCGTCCTGGTGTTGGAGCGTTCCCGACGACCGCCCAGTATCCTCAGGCCCAATACCCTCAGGCCCAGTATCCTCAAGCGATGCCACAATCGCAGTTCAACTCCGCGCCCATTGATACCGCGCCGGCTAATTCGGTGCCGTTGGGCCAGCCGTCCAATTCAACCTTCGTGCGTTCGGGAACCGCAAACGGGGGCATGCCCGGTTTCGATTCTGGTTCATTTGATTCCGCCCAATCGGTTCAGATGGCAAGCCGGACGGGTAACTCGATTCTGCCGTCGACCGAACCGTTTAACGCCGACAATGCTGCGACCGCCGACGAATTGCAATGGCGTCGCCCGTCTCCACGATTCTAAGTCGGTGATTGCCTACCGACGGATGAAGCGAAAACCGTCGGCGTCCAAGTTCTGACAGTACCATCGGTGTGCGACGGAATCTGCTAACCCCAGTCCGCCAGGGATCCCCTTGGCCGAGGCTTCCGTCGGGGTTGGGTGCCCACCAAACGGCCTGGCAAACCGCAGCGAATTGAGGTGAATCCGGCTCCATTTTTAACGCGGTCAAAACGGGCTGCAATTATACTGGGTGACCTTTGAAGGTCTGGATCACTCCATTTGCCTCTTTTCTTACATGGCCGTCTTGATGTCTCGTCTTGTCTTGCTTGCCGCGTTAGTCTGCGTTTTCACATCGCCTAATGTAGCGCTGGCGGATTTGGTTTATGCCGAAAATCCTGGCGACTTAGGAACGGACCTCAGCGACACCCACTCGGCACCGACATCCGTCGGGACTCTTCCGTTGGGCGAAGGAACCGTTGCCGGGATTATCGAAAATGCTGACCGCAATGATGTCGATATTTTCACATTCAAAGTCGATACGAACCAGCAACTCGATTCCATCCAGCTGTTCGTTGGAGGCGAGAGGCACTTTCTGGCTCTGGCTGCTGGGACACAGATCAGCTCAGGTGACATCAGCACGATGTTGATGGCTCGGCTTATCAGCGACACAGACCAGAACGACAACCTGCTTTACGATGTTCCGCCGCCCTTGGCAGGAGGCATCACCACTCCCATCGGACATTCCCTTGCCGCGGGCGACTACACGATTTGGCTTCAAGAGTTGAACTTTGAGAATTTCGACTACGAGTTCACCTTTCAAACAAGTGCAGTGACGGCCATCCCCGAACCTTCGTCTGTTTTCGTGCTCGGCTTGCTGGGGATGACTCTAACACTAAGGCGTCGTCGCTGATCGCTCCGCGATCAA
>JAGQPO010000096.1 GCA_020426665.1 Planctomycetales bacterium | reverse complement strand
CAATTGATCGGTAAGACGGTTGGCCAATTCGGGTTGCATCACCGTACGGTTGACCATGGCGCCGAGTATCAAGCACATCAATGGAAATGCGGGCAAGATGTAAGTCGGCAATTTACAACTTGCGATCGAAAAGAACGCCAGGATCCATGCGGCGCCGCAAAATAGAAATCCAAGATCCTTCGATCGAAGTCGACGTTTGCGTTCAGACCGACTGGCCAGGAAGATTCCTACCCAGGGCAGCAGTAGCGATGCGGGGAACATGCCTGCAAAAACCACCGGGATGTAAAACCAAAACGGTTGTTGGTGGTTTGATCCCTCAGTGAATCGCTTGAAATTGTGTTCCCAGAAAAAGTAGTCGACGAACTCTGGGTTGAACTTGATGACCGCGATGTACCATGGCACACATACCATGATCATCGGCACGACGAACGCCGCCCATTGGATCGGTCGAGTGCGCGATTGGTCACCGCGAATCCAACCGTTGACGACCAGGGGTGGTGCACACAAAACAAGTGCGACCGGCCCTTTTGTCAATACTCCCAGCGCACATGCGATTCCCGACATCATCCACCATGCCCATCGATGCTGCTGCTCTCGCACCGCAATGTACCCGGTCAACAGGCACAGCGTTGTAAAGAATGTCAGCAACGGATCGAGGATCAGGAAACGCCCCGCCAAAACGAAGCCGCCGCATAACACCAGCGACATCGCACCCAGCCATGCCGCCTTGCGGCCCACGATACGGCTTCCAAGTGCAAAGGTTACCGCGACGGTCAGCAGCGCAGAAATCAGCGATGGAATGCGAGCGGCAAACTCCTGAGTTCCGAATAATTTGAAACTGATTGCCGTGAGCCAATACATCAGCGGCGGTTTATCGAGATACGGTTTGGCATCCAGTGTCGGCGTCACCCAGTCTCGCGACGCGTTCATCTCGATCGCGATTTGGGCGTATCGAGTCTCATCCGGGTTGATCAACGGGTAGGAAAGATTTGGTGCCAACACGCAGAGTGCCATGGCGACCAAGGCGATCCACGCCAATCGATTCTGACGCACAGACCACGCCGCCTGCGGTGCGACGCAATCGTGGGTCGCGGCAGGAAACTGGAATGTATTCCACCAGTGACGAAGGTTTGATTTGTACGGAAACAACATGATTTCTAGTTGGGGCGGTAGACGAGTTGTCGCATCATGACGATCCCTGCACCGATGAAAATAACATTGGCAATCCAGACACCTTGGGCGGCAATTCGACCGTCTTTTGCCATCTCCAATGTCAGGGCAAAAATCGGGTAGTATGTCAAAATCGTAGGCAAAAAGACGATGCCAAACGTCGTCATCGTGTCGGATGCCTTGAGGCGGATGGCAAGCGGAATACCAATCATCGACATTGCCAAACACGTGAATCCGCTTGCCCATCGCCGGTGCATTTCGGCACCCAGGCGGTGCAGTCGCTTACGACTTGATTGCACTTCGGCTTCACGCGTCACCGCCGCCGGGTCGGCGATCTGATCACACCGTGACGTAAGTAAGCTGAACCCGGTGTGGACCGCAAGTTGTTTTTCGCGGCGATAGACGTCCTCGCTTTGCCGCAGCGACGCTGCGGAAAGGTCTCGCATCGGCATGTGCGACGGATGGGCCGTCAGTAAATCGTATTTCGATTGAATCCCCAACGGAATCGATTGTATGAATGTGTCGGGAAAGTGAAACGATGCGGACGCGCCGATTTTCGCTGACCCATTCGTGATCCTCAGTTCCAGCGCCTGTTCATCGTCCCGGTACGCCATCTGAGCGCTCCGGCCGCGAATGACGACAGGTTCACCGTTTGCTCTGGCGATCTTAATTTGAGGCTCGATCAAATCACGGCCTTCGACACCCCAGACGGACATCGTCAGATCGCCGTGCTGGAAATTGCGGTCTCGTTCCAGCACTCCATAGGCGATGTTTTCGACCGAGGAAATGACGACCCGTTGAATCCCATGGAATCCCCATGTGAATGCCAAATTGATCAGACCCACCGTCGCGATGCTCAGGAAGGATGTGATGGCGATTGCCGGCAGCATCGACGAAAGTAACGAAATCCCCACCGATTGCAGGGCAACGAATTCGTTGTCCGCCGACATCCGTCCATAAACTAAACACACGCTGAACAACGCGGTGCCCGGAACGGCCAACGACAGCGCGTTGGGTAACGCAAACGGGATCAAGCGTATCACTCCGGGCAATCCCAGCCCTTGGTTGATTGCTTCGCGTGCGACGCCGATAAACATCACCAACATCGTGATCACGATCAGTGACACGATAAACACAACGACGACATCTCGGGCAATTTGTCGTTGAATCGTTGTCATGTCGTAACGTCCTTTTGCCGTTCCATTGCTTCAATTGCGTCTGCCATGGCAAGGATTTTTTCAAGATCACCGGCGTGGGCCCGATCCGATGCCCGCGTGCATGGCGTCGGAATGCGAACCGCTACCGCCATCACCCGAATCGCCTTTTCGATCCGGGAAGCCACCCGCGTCATCGTGTCACCTTTGTTCGTTGTGCAATCTGAGGAGTCGACGTTTGGGCATCAACGCGATAAATCGCAGCCGGGCCGCGTTTGCCGATGGCGGTCAGCTTGGACGATTCCGGCAAGCGGCGTCGCAGCTTTTCCGCTGCTACCCGATTTTCAACGACCAACACACATCCGGGATGATCGCTGACAAACTGCACAAGACGCTTGTCTTCCACGGTCGAAAAGTTTGGGATGTTTCGGCGGTCAAGGTAAAACGGAACTTCTGAAAACTCGTGCTCGACCGTTGCGATTGCCGTTCCAGTTTGGATTGCCAACTGCTCGCCCAACGGGGAAGCGTCGCCGAACAGCGTTTGCGATCGGCTGTACGAGGGTACGATTTGATGCATCACCATCACGGCCAACAGAAACGCGGCCGCCGAGGATGTCATCCATGCCATCTTCACCTGACGTCGCTCGCTGATCATCAACAACGACGATACCAACAAACTCGTCCACAACAGTCCCCAAAAGAACGTGCCGATCGAAACGTTGGACCGCGTCAGTACCGTGAATCCCACAAACGCAACGCCTGCAAAACAGGTCGTCGCCGTCGCCGTCCGTGCCGACCAGAACCTGGCAAACCAGTACCGTCTTGAATTGCTTGTTTCGCGTAACAATAGATTCAAATAGTGACCCATCATCAACGCCAACGCAGGTGCAATCGGCAACAAGTAAGTGGGCAACTTGCATTGCGAAAGTGAAAAGAAAACAAAACTCCACACACTCCACAACAGCAGGAAGCCTAACAACGGTGGACGCTGGGTACGGTGTCGCTCCGCGCGGCCGAACAGGAAGCCCGCGAACGGAAGCGTCAGGAACGACCACGGATGACCAGCGATCAACAGCACCGGAATAAAGAACCAGAACGGCCTGGTGTGGAATTCACCCGCAAACCGACGAATGTTGTGCGTGATGAAGAACTCGCTGACAAAATGGGCGTCCTGAAACGACACGATCACGAACCAGGGTGCGGCAACCGCCATCATTACCAAACCGATCAAGGCGTAATGCCAACGCGATGGCCGTGTAACGGAGTCGGATAGCCACGCCATCGCAAAGACCGGAGGGAGCCACAGAACCAACGCGATCGGACCCTTGGCCAGCACCCCCAAGCCGACGAAGATTCCACACAAGGTCCACCACCCCAAATTCACACGCGACGCCTTGATCGCTTCATAGGCGGTATAGAATGACATCGCAACCAACAATGACAAAACACCGTCGAGCAACAAATAACGACTGGTGAAGACAAAACCTACCGAAAGCATCAATACCATCCCGGCAATCAGACCGACGCGGCGTCCAAAATTTCGGGTTCCAAACCACATCGTTGCCGCAATCGTTAACCACGCACATAACGCCGGAACCATTCGCGCTGCAAATTCGTTGATGCCGAAAATCTTGTAACTGACCGCACACAACCAATAAACCAGCGGTGGTTTGTCGTAATAGGGTTGAAAATTAAGTTGCGGAAGTACCCAGTTTCCCGTCGCCAGCATCTCACGCGGGATCTCCGCGTATCGCGTTTCATCGCGATCAATCAACGGATAATGAAGGTTCGAAAACAGAAAAGCGGCGGCCACGATCAACAACGCGATCTGTAACGATGCCTCAATCGATAGTCTCGAGAACAATGGCTTGGCGAATCCCGCCCATCCAGGCAACTGTGCCGTCGCTGAAGTCCGAGATTGCCCAACCGCCCGCTCGGCGACAACGTCGGTGCCGTTGGATGTGATGTTGGATGTCGCAGCGTGATCGGCGGTGCTGGAAGTGGGGAATTGCACTTCGTTCCACCAGTACCGTGCCATGCTGGCCAGAACCTTGGGGATGTGGTGAATCGAAACGGTGCTTTCTCCGGCCGTCCGAGGTCGGTGGGAGACGCCGACTTCCACGACACTGAACCCTTTTTGGTTGGCCTGGACTAACATCTCGGAATTGACCAGGAAACCGTTGCCGGTGATTCTCAAATCCTTAATCGCTTCGCGACGGAACATCTTGAGTGCGCAATCGACGTCGCGAACGCCCGTGCCCAGCAACGCACGAACCATCAAGTTGTAGACCTTGGAATAAAGGCATCGCAGTGCCGTGTCCTTGCGGTCGATACGATAACCGCACACCACGTCATATCGCTTGGAAAGTAATACAAACCGATCCATTTCGCTTAGATCAAATTGGCAATCCGCGTCGGTGAACGCGACCAAATCCATCTCCGCCGCAGCAAATCCGCTGCGCAACGCAGCACCATAGCCTTGGTTCGGGTTGTGACGCACCAGTTTGACCGAGGGATTCTCGGCTGCGACGCTTTCTACCAACGCCGCCGTGTCGTCCGTGCTGCCGTCGTCGACCACAATGATCTCGTATCGGTCCGCGATGGATCGCAAGGCGACGTCGGCTTCCTCAATCGCCGTGACAATAACCTCGCTTTCATTCCAAGCGGGCAGCACCAGCGAGACGGAAGGTTTTTGCAAGCCGTGCGGCTGTGGGTGCATCCGTGCACTCCTAATGTACGAGGGGTGAATAACTTTCGGGACATTAGGCTGATCGTTCCCGGCAACGCAACACCAATCTATTAACGACTTAGTATTTAGGTGTGGTCGGACGCCTCGGTCGCGTCCGTTGTTCAAGTCCTTTTGATAGCAATTGTTTTTCCAGGCGAGATATCATTTCTGTCGCCCCACCGGGATGTCTTGAAGTTGCGCACTTATCACAACCCGAATGCGTCAGCTACAGATCCGACCAGACTGACAACTCGTTGCCCGAGGGTTCACAGAAATGGAAACGTCTTCCGCCGGGAAATGAAACGATGGGTTTGACGATCGTTCCGCCCAATTGGACGATCTTGTCGAGGGTCGCTTCGAGATCCTTGCTGTACAGCACAATCAGCGCAGATCCGGACTCGACCGAGCTGGACTTGTCGGATTTGAAGAAGCCGCCTTCCAAACCTGAATCGGTGAAGGCCATGTAGTCAGGACCGTAATCGGTGAATTTCCATCCAAAACACTCGGACAGAAATGCCTTGCTTGCTTCCATGTCACGCGCTGGAAATTCAACGTAATTGATGCGTTCGTGTTCGTTCACGACGATGGGTATCCGTTGGAGTGGAGGGACTGTGTCAAAAGGCCCAAGGGCAGGTGTTCCTGTTCGATCCGCTGGTTTGACTGGCAAACGCGGGCGTAACAGGCTTGTTCTTCCGAGGTCAGATTTGCTAGCTCGACATGGTCGGATGCGTTGCCTGCGGTCGCCAAGCTTGCAAATTGGTCGAGCACGTTTTGATTCATCAAGACGCTCTGGACGCCTGGTAACACCTGGCGTAAGCGATCGAGAATGACAAATCCTTCGGCATCCAGATCACCCCAATAAAACACCGGATTTTTGTGAAGCCAATGGATGTCGGCCAACTGGGTTACGGCATTGCCCAGGCCTCCGAGGGCGACCGAACGCTTCATTTTCGGCAGTGCAAGGAGGTTCGTCTTGTTTTCGACGATCACGATTCGCGATTGATCGACGGGTAATTTTGCAATGGATTCGGCCGGAAGCGACAGTTCGTCAAACGGCAATCCGACTTCCTTCAGCAGATCCCTGTCCAAAACCTTCACCAATAAATGGGGTCGCGCGTATCGCAGGCCATATCGAGGTTCGAAGGCGTCGAATCCATAGCGATGGTCGATGGCGTGTGGCGGCAAAACAAGATCCAACCAGGTCGCTATTCTGCGCCGATGTTTCTCCAACAGCTTGGTTGAAACGGCGATCGGCAATTCGCGCGCAAAGCAATCCGGTCGCGGATTGCTTTTGAAGTAGTCGACAATGTCTAGCAGGCCGTCCAAAACCGCGGCGACTTCCAAAAGTTTCTTCCAATGACTGCCTTGTTTTATCCAGCAGAGTAGCTCGGGCCTGCGACGGCGAACCGTATCAACGGCGTGCCGGATCGCATCCCAGTCTTCTTTGCAACGCACCAGATCGACCAGATCCTCCATCGAGTCGATCAATATTTCTGACGGAAATTGGTTCAATCCGTAAGTCCGACTGCGCCGCGATTCGTAGTGGACGGTGTATCCGTTCCCGTTGCACTCTTTGGATGCCTGGCGAAGTCGGTCGACCTGGAGAATCGCCGCGGCATGGTCTTTCGCAAGCGAGAGATTGGCGGGGACTCGATAGGGGAAGAACGATTCAAGATCGTCCGACAGCCACGACGCCACTGCTTTGGGAAAAATCCGTTTTGCTTTTTCGGCGATCGATTCGGGTGTGATCATCCGATTGGGCCTACATCGTCCTGAATATTGCGATACTGCTGTGCCGTCAAACTGATCAATTCGCTGCGGTTGGTGTCGGGATCTTTAATGATGTGACCATACATTCCGACGTAGCTTTCGGTGATTTTCGCTTTGGCGTCCAAAGGGGCGACGATCGCGAGTTGCAATCCGAATCGTGCGAACAAATCCAGAGCGTATTTTGCCCTCGTGTCATCACTTCGTGAAAACATTTCGTCAACCATCACAAAGTGGAACCGGTCGCATTCGGGATCGTCGGGTCGCAGATCATATTGATAGGCGATCGCGGCGACCAACACCAGGAACGCGAGTTTACCTTTTTCGCCACCGGATTGTCCGGTGCCGCCGTCGTAGTAACTGCCCGGATCTCCGCTTGCGGCATCGTATTCTCTGGCGGCAAATTTGAACCAGTTACGAACGTCGATTACTTTTTCGCGCCAGCGCAGGTTTGCATCGTCTCTCAGGCGTCCGACTAACTTTTCGATACGCCCAAAGGTGACCTCGTTGGCTTCGTCGGTTCCGCCCAACGTGCCTTCCAGACAGCCCGCCAGATCACGTCGAAAGTCTCGGATTTCCGCGTCGGATGTATCGCTCGGTTCCAGACGCATGTAGGTGCCGGGACGCCAATCCAGACGCCGCAACGCCTCATTAAGCACCTCGATTTTGCTGCGGATCTCTTCGCGTTCGTCCTCCAACGATCCGTGCAGCAGTCCAATCTCTTGCAAAACCTTTTCTTTCAACCGTTGTCGAAATCGTCGTTCGTGCTTTGGTAAATCGTCTTGGAGAATACGTTGTTGCAGCGATTCAAAATCCGCAAGAGACTGGGTGGTCGGGCTGAGTTCCGATTCAAAGACTGGGAATTTTGTTAACAGCCGTCCCATCGCCCGTGTCAAATCATCGCGAATCGGTTCGACTTGTTTCTCTCGCTGGGTGACTCGTGCGGACAATTCATGCGTGACCTCGGTCGGCAAGCGCCCCATGTTTTCGATCTCCAATTTGCGTTCGCCCAATTGATCTGCGATTCCGGCGAAATGTTCCTGAGCACGGTCCAGCGAACCATCGGCGGCGGCGGCGGCCAGCGCAGCATCGACCGTCTGAAGCGTTCGATTGCCTCTGTCAAGTTGATGTTGTGTCGTCGAACGTTCGTCGAAGCTGCGGTCACGGTCTGTTTCTAATCCGACGGTTTCCGCCTTGATTTGCGCCAACTTGAATTTCAATTCTTTCACGCGGTCGTTGGACGCTTCCAGTTTTTCTTTTTCCAGTCGCAATTGAGAGGCTTCGAAGTCGTGGCGGTGATCATCGATCGCATCGAAATCGGTCATCTCGGACAATTCGTTCAACACGGTCAACAGCGATATCGCGCGGTCACGGGATTGCCGAAGCGAGTGGATTTCGGCCTCGGATTTCCTGATTTCTGTTTGTTGATCGTGCACGGAACGTTCCATCGCTTCGCGTTTGGCGCGGTTGTCCCAACCCAGCACATAGTTTCGCCGATCGTCTTCGCGGTTGCGGTCGTCCTTGGCGTGTTGTCGATGGTTTTGTTTAACGTGCCGATGGATCGTCATCGCCCGGCGACCGGACATCTGGAAGTCCGAAATCGATTCACAGGCGACATGATCAAATCGATGCATCACCTCGCCGCGCACGTAAGACGCCAACGGGTGATCATCGCGATAGAGCAGCATTTCCGGTAGCGACAATTCGGCGGAAATCGGCGACGCGGGTGATGCCGTGGGCGAGACTCGATCATAGGTCAATCGAAGCCCGCGACCGCGTGCGTCAGTCAACCGTTCCGCGTCGACGTATCCGGAAACTTTGGCGTACAGATCGTCCGGCACCAACAGGGTCCGGGCGAACGCATGAAGTACTTGCTCGATTGACGCTTCCCAGCGAGAGTGATTCGGATCAACGGCTACCAATTCGGCGGCAAACGGCAAGTCGGCCGGCGACAATTTAAAGGCGGCACAGATCGCGGCGCGGACTTCGATGAATGCATCGGGCAAATTTCCTTTGCGGCGTCGCAGTGATTCCAGCTCGACGACATCTTCGTCTAACTGGTTACGCAGCACGCCCAGTTCGTATTCACGCCGACTGGTCGTTTCCGTCGCTTCGTTCCGAGTCCTTTCCAGGGACTCTCGCGTGCGACTGACTTCTTGGTGTGCTTTTTCAAGCTGATTGGAACTGTTGATCGCGATCCCAATTCCAACCCGCTTCAATTTGGCTTCAAACACCAATCGTTTTTCACGTTTCGATTGTGCTTGTTGTTCCTGGCCGGCGATCAGATCCGGCAACCGTTGTAACCTTGCACCACCGCTGTAGGCGATTTCGTGCTCCAGCCTCGCCGAATCGGCTCGCTTGATCTTAAGAGATGAATCCAAGACACCGATCTCTTGATCGAGGTGCTCGACTCTACGTTGCCATTGATCGCACATTGGACGCAGCAGATCGGCGATCGCGGAATCAAAGAACAGCGGTGCTGATTCGTGTTGATCACGCGCGTCCGTTAATTGTTGGTTGGCCCTTCGAAAACGTTTGCCTGTTTTGATAATCGGAACCAATAACTCGGATTGCTGGCGCACCTGAACGAGCGCGCGATGGGCTTCGCTGAGTTCTGCAAAATGTTGCAACAAACTCGACACCTTGTCGTTCCACGGTTTCTTCTCCAGCATGTGGTCACGAATGAATTGATCAAGCCGTTGAACATCCTTGACGGCAACGGTTTGATTAAAGATGTCCATCGCCTTGGGTCGAAATTTGACCTGCCGTTGGAACCAGCCGTGGTATTGTTTGTAACTTTCGGTGACCTGGAACCCACGATCGGTCATCGCTGATTTAATGTCGCCGCCGGACTTCAAACCGCCCAGGTCTCCGGCAATACTGCGTGATTGCGTGTCAAAGCCGTAATAGATTTTTCGGTCACCCGAAGACGTCAAATACATGACTTGGCAAAGCGTGAACTGTTTACCCGACGTTCCGCTGGTGAAGGTCGCAAGCAGCGCGGTGTAGAATCCGCCGCCCTCGCGAAGGTATTGAATTTGAGGCTTTTCATCGCGACCGGCGGTTCGGTCGTACGCGCCGCGAATGTACGTTCGCTCGTCGCGTTCCTTCTTGGTGGCACCCGCGGCGACGTTATAGTTGCGAACGCCGGGGCGTACCAACAAGGTCAACATCGCGTCGACCAACGTCGATTTGCCGGCCCCATTTTCGCCAACCAACAACGATGTCGTTCCGTCTGGTTTGAACGAGTGCACTTGTCCGTCGAACGTGCCCCAATTGAAAACTTCAAACGTTGCCAGTCGAAAACCTGGTCGACGGCGATGGTCCGCGACGGTTTCATCCTCATCAAAAAGTGATCTCGGTCGGGGCCGTGATGTCGAATCACTCATCCGTTGTCTCTCCGTCTTCGTCGGGTGGACCGTCTTGGTGTCCGGCATTTTCCTGGCCGGTGAACTCGCCATTGCAGCGACGTTTCAATTCGGCTTCAAGGTCCGATCGCAAACGTTCCAGTTCCGCCAGTGGCAATCTGGCTTTCAGGATTCGACGGACTTCCCAACTCGCCGGCTCCTTTTCAAATCGCCTGACGAATTTCAGCTCCTCCAGTTTTCGCAGTTGTCCGCCAAGGTTCCGATTGGCGCGGACCGCATCGTCTTGATCCGGGATCAAGGATTGCCAAATCTCCAGCAATGATGCTTGCTGGACGACGCACCGATCGTCGCGATGGATCTCCTCTTCAAACCGACGCAACTCATCTCGCAACAGCACACACAACAGTGACGCTTCGAAGGTCAGCGAGATGCTGCGAAACAGTTTTGGGATCGCCGGATAATCGGGTGGCAAGATTTCCGTTTCGATCTGCCGCAAATATGCCATTCCGTCTTCTTCGTTGACGACCAACATAAGCCCAATTCTCGCAAAGTAGTCGCTCAGCGGCGTCACGCCCGACAGGATGCGTTCCCACGTGTCGCCACCGTCGTCGTGATAGACAATTCCTTGCAGCAGCCGAACGGCTGCCGCCGCCCAAGGAACCGGTGCGGGCAACGCGTCGGGCGACAAGACATCATCTTTATGATCATTCATCATCGAGGTCTCTTCGTGCGGATCGGTGCGGTCGCCTTGAGACCGACTTGATGAAACGTAACCAAGGGAACTCGAACCCGCAGTTTGGTTTTTAAACCTGTCACGGCATCGGGGACCGTCACATCAATCTGTTCACTTGCATCACGATCAATTTGGTGGCCGTCTTCGTGGGCAATTTGAATCCATCCTACCAATTCAACGATGCCGACTTTCAACGGTCGAATGGCGATCAATTCAGACAACCCGATGGAGGATGATTTTGCAGTGGCCGATGCGATCGCCTCTCGCATTCGGTCCCACTCCAAACGTTGCATGCCTGCCAATTTTCGAGCTTCACGTTTTGCCGTTTCAAAGTCCACCGTTCGCGTCTGAGGTGCGACATCAAAGACCTGTGGCGGTGTCCAAAACGGACGAGTCAACGGCGACGCCAGTCCGATCGACGTTTCGACCTGCAATCCGATCGACTTTGGAACGGGGTCGCCGGACTCGCTGATCTGGTGTTTCAGCCGCGATGAGAGCGTGCGAATTTCACGCAACACCTCCGCCGTTCTTTTTCGATGCCCCACGGATTGGTCGTCAAGCAATCGCCGAAGTGTTTGCGACAAACGCCCGGTTTGCCTGAGCACATTATCGGCTTCGGACAGCAGCGACGGAACCATCGCTCGGACATGTTCGACGGCGGATCGCTCCGCGGAAACCGCTTCGATACGTGTCACCTCGGCAATGGTTTCGCGCAGTTTGGCCTGCGCTTGTGGTGCGAAAAGAAAGGCCACGAAGGCGTCAAAGCTGACCCCTTCGTCCTGTTGCTTGATCAAATCTTCTGCATCCAGCGCGGTCGCCAGGATTTCGCCACGGTGGCGGGCATCTTTGACGGCGTCGCGTTGCACCTGGCGACCGATCGCTTCAAAGCGGTCTTCGACGGCGCGAAAGTCGCCTTGCAGCGTTTTCAGCAGATCGACGGCGGTATAAAAGCGTTCGCGAATTTGTGCCGGGTGATACGTTTGCACCTCGCCGCCGCCACGAATCGATTCGATTTCATCATCGATACGTTGCCGTTGTGCCAACAAATCATTGATCCGCCGATCCGGGTCTGGCGAGGCGCCGCGGACAATGTCGACCAATGTATCGATCACCAGTCTCAGTCGACTTTCGGTGCCGACCAATCGCGTGTCACGACTGAGCGCGCTGTCGACAATCCGAATCGCGTCTTCGCTGTAACGGGTCAGCTGATAGTGTGGTCCATGTGAATCAGCCGGCAAAAAGCGTCGCAGCCAACCGGCATCGGACCATTCGCGCAAGTAACGCTCCGGCGATCCGTGCATGACGGGACGCTCTTCGTCGCGGAGTTCATCTTGGAAGATTTGCAAACGATTGACCAGTTCGTCATGCGCAAACGAAATCGCCGATTCCTCGGTGTTCGCCTTGAAGGATTGACGCAAGAAATAGATGACGTACGCACCCAAATCTGCCTTCAACAGACGTACCGTGGGGGACGAATCCAAGAACGTAGCGATCGCATCAAGTTTCATGGCACCCATTTTAATGGAATGCCCGGGACACGTTAGGTCACGTGATCGAAGTCGTCAGAAAGACTTTGGTCCGTCATCGACTACTTAATCAAATGGCTTGCCGTGTAGTACGCCTGGGGATGCAACAGGTTTTGGCCGTCGGCGTTCTTGACCTGGTTGCAAACCAATTCGTGAACGTGTCCGCGTTGTAAGCCATCAATCACCAGCCGAACTTTCATGCGATCTTCGGAAACCACTGCCGATCGGATTTTTGGTCTGGTGTGGTCAACCTCCGGGCTGCCGTATTGTGATCGATACTCGTACGTGTAGGTTTGTAAGTCGTAGGCTTGGGGATCCGATGCGGTTTCCGGATCGATGCTCTGAGTAAACTCGAGTTCAAAACCGTCTTTTTGCAAACGCATCGCCAGGATTTCGAAGGGTACTTTGCCGGTCCAATCCAGTCGCTCGATCGCGAAGGGCCGGTTGCCGACCGAACCCCAACCGCGATTGGTTCCGCCGACGAACAACGCACCGCTGTCGGACATTTCGACACCGACGTTGCCGGATGCAAATCCGGATCGAAACGGAAAACAGACTCCTTGAACGTGACCATCAATCTCTTCCAAAAAGACTCGCATGATGGTGCTGGCCGATTGATCGGCGACGAACAATTGGTTCACGAAAGGACCGAATTTCCCGCCAGTCGTATCGCATGCAATCCCCGAAGCGCTTTTCCCCATCTTGTCGTAGGGGAACAGAACGGCGGGCATTTCCAGTTCGGCGATCCGATCGGATTCGATGTGCATTCGCGACCCGCTGTTGGGCTCGGCAGGCTTCGGCCCCATCGTCGACCCGCCATCTTCGTACCAACGAAAACCTCCGGGGTGGCCGACGAATTTACCTTGCAGTAAAGGTTTGAGCGCACAGGTGCCGTTCCATGGCCCCTGGTTGTCGGTGTAAAACCAGCGTCCTTTCGAATCCGTCCCGATTCCCGCTGGTGATCGAACTCCGCTGGTCATCGGCAATGTTTTTCCGTCCGGCGTGATTTTCATCGCCCAGCCGCGATATTGGACATCGCTGTTGAAGGAGCCTGTTAAACAGAGCGTCACGGCCATGTTGCCGTCTTTGTCAAACTTTGATCCGAAGGCATACTCGTGGTAGTCGGTTGACACTCCCCAGCCGTCGGCAACGGTTTCAAAAACGTCGGCAGCTCCGTCGCCGTCCTCGTCTCGCATCCGCGTCACTTCACCGCGCTGTGTGGCGTAAAGCCAACCGTCTCGCCAAGCCAAACTGAGCGGTTCGTGCAAACCGCGGGCGAAAATCGAAAACTGGTCCGCACCGACTTGATCAGCCAACGGATTTTGAATGCGAAAGATATCGCCGCGCCGACTGCAGACGGCCAGCGAACCGTCGGGGAACATCTGGAACCCGGCAGCCTCAATCACCTCCCCGACTGGAGTCTGGAAAGTAGTGATCTTGTAATAGTCCGACTCTTGAGAGGTCTGTGCGTTTACCGCCGATGGCCCTGTCGCGCAACATGCAATCGCCAGCAATGTCGATACAACGGCGTGGGAAAGAAGTGATTTCATGAGCAAGGTGAATGATGGAAGACTTTGTTGAATTGATAGACAGCTTCACCACTGAATGGTTTGCTTGACGGTGACCGATTGATCACCAGGCAATTGGGCTCGAAGTTCGCTTTGTCCGTCGACGGTCACGATTTGGCATTCGGCGTTTTCAATGGTGATGCGAAGAGAACCAACCTTGTAAACTCCGGCGGAACCTTCGATCACGTCTGACTTGGCGATTCTCCAGACCAAGCCGATGGGGTCAGAAACGCTGGATTTCGAAACCGTCAGCGTCCGCTCGAATCCACTGTTTCCCAGCGGCACGATGGAGTCGTGAACGTCGGCGTGCTTCGTCTTGTACTGGAAACTGGGATTTCCGTTTGCGTCCAACCGATAACCGCCAAATCGATAACCCAGTTCGCGTCCCGACTCTGTGGGCCATGTCATGTCGATTGAATCACCCTCGGCCAACGGCGTCCATGGTTCAAGACCGACGACGGAAGCACCGGCCGGTGAGGTGCGTCCTTGGCCTCGTCCGGTCCAGTGTCTGGACGCATCAATGAACTCGCTTTTCCAGACCGAGTTCAACCCCATCCGCTCGGCGTCCCAGATCAAGTTGACTTCGTCGGGGTAGCCGACGGCGATACCACGCCCGGAAACTCCTTCGAAGAAATTGCGATAGATGCGCGGTCGATCGGTCGGCGTCAACAGGATCGATCCGGCTCGCAGCCCCGGCGGTTCCTTCACGGTTGTGCCGGCGATCAGATAATGCCACATCGAATCGATTTGATGATTCGGATCGCCGTCATACAATTTGGTGTACGAGCTTTTGCCTTCAGGAAAACTGTTCGGCATTCGCGTACCGGGTCGATATTTGGTGGGGTCTTGCAAGTATCGACCGAACCAATCGGCGCGCAACCGTTTGGGCATTGATAACAGATCAATCGCGCCCAAGCCGCCTGCATTGATGTTGTTGTACGTATGACATTTGATACAGGACAGCCCGCTGGCCCCGACCAGTTTGCGTCCGTCATTCAAGTCACTCTTGGACGGTTGGTGATCGGTGGCGGTTTGGTCATCAACATTCGTGGCGGAATCCAAGCGTGTCAAGCTTTGATGCAACAAGTCCAAGTTGCCCGACCCAAATCCGGGCATCCGGGTCAACATGTAGGAGCGTTCCTTGACTCCTGATGCGACCGCCTCTGACAGGTACGACGCTTTTAATTTGTCACCGACGCCATCAAGTGGCGGCGGCAATCGGCCCTCCCATCCCATTTCGGCGATCTTGGTTTGGAAGATGGCGTCACGCGCAACTTCCGGCCCGCCGTTGTCGCCGCGCCGGTGACAGGCATAACAGTTCAGCCCCGCCAAGGTTGCGTGAACAAGTGTTTCGTCGTCAATCTGTTGTGCAGTCGAACGCTGTTCCTTGCGTAACGAAATCGCCGTTTCGATTGAACTTTTTTGTCGTGGTGACAAATGAAAGTCGACGGCGGGTCGCGAGACGGAATTGGCCAAACAACCTTTGTCGGGCCGCACGTCGACTAGATCGGGGATCGCGCTGTCATCCTGTCGCGCCGATTCGGTCGACTGAAACGCGTGACACGAAACACACCCGGCCGACTGAAACAGTTTCGCACCGCGCTCCACGGCATGGGCGCTGGGAACAAACCGACCGGCCAAAAGTGGTTCGGATGCCGGCTTGCCGTCGGAAATCATTTCACGAAGCTTCATTTCGCCCAGCAGCGGATCGATGACCCGAACGTCCAATTCGGCGCCGCCTTCGAAATTAAACCACTCGTAACGCACCGGATAGATGCCCTTTTCCAGTTCAAAGGTGCCGCTTTTGGTGACGTTGGGATGGATGCCATCGTTATCGATAGTGTGCGATCCGACGATCAGCCGAGATCCGTCGTCACTAGAGATTTTGAATTCGTATTTTCCCGCGGTCGCAATTTCGATCGTTGCTTCGAAAACCATTCCGGTATGTTTCGGGTCTGATTTCGCTTTGATTGCGATATCGGAAACCATCTCATCAGACTCCGGCGTCAGTTCATCGAAGTCGGGCAGTTTTTGCCACTGGCCTTTGTAAATCCGCCGTCGAAACTTTCCTTCGTTTTCACGCCGCGTGACCTTTCGCGTTAAATAGCCGGCGATGGCATAGGCGTCGCCTACCGAACCGACCAACGCGGGCATTCTGCCGCCGGATCGGACGGCGTGGGGATCGGTCAGAAACTTGGCGAGCGAATCGACGGTGTACTTTGATTCAATTTCACCAAGTGGCACTGTCGTTGCAGCGGGTGTTTGTTCACCGTCGAACGATTCATGACAGGCGACACAGCCGACCGAGTGATAAAGTTGTTTGCCACGATTGATGCCTGATGAACGAGACGGCCGATCGACCAAATCAACCGGTTCGCCGGACAACAATAAATGACTTGCGATCGATTCAGCGGCGGTTCGACGTTGTTGGGCATTCAAACCCATCCACGGATCCGGCATCGTTGTTCCGCGTTTGGTCTTGTGCGGGTCGGCGATCATTTCGACCAACGCGTCCGGTCGGACTCGCTGACGGACGTTCGACAGATTCGGTCCCTTTTTGACGGGCAAGAAACCCTCCGCGCCGGCATGGCAGGAAACGCATCCGAGTGTGCTGATCAACACCTCACCGCCGAGTCCTTGCGAATCATCGACGGCTGCAAAAAAGCGTTCAAAGCCGGGAACGATCGGCCGCGATGCTTCTCGTTGGGCGTCGCGCGGCACCAACCAGATGTTGCGAAAGCGAACCGGGTTGCCGTGATCTTGCAAATAGATTGGCCCGTCGTCAGGGCCTTCGCCGTATTTGGATGCTCGTGTTGCCCTGGGCACGGCGACGTCATTTTGCACGGTCACTCCGTTCAGCCGGACCGTCATACGCGCGTCGGAAACTTTCTTATCACCCTGGTATCGGGCCGCAGTGAAATCGACATCGTAGGTTTGCCACTGCATCGGCGGCAAACAGGCATTCACGTCGGGAGCCTTTATTTCATAGATGCCGCCCGTTTCGTTGTCGGCGCCGGCGAGACCAAACGAATCCAGAATCTGAGTTTCGTAACGACCTTGGTGATAGACACCGCTATTGCCGCGCGCTTGGCCACCGGCCTGGGGCATCCACGGCGTGCGAAATTCAAGGTGTAGCGTGTAGTCTCGAAACGTTTGGATTGTCTCGGTCCCTTGTATCAGCAAACCGTCGTCGGACCGTTTGCCGTCTTTCCAGTTGGCAAGCGATTTCTCGGAACCGTCGAACAAGACGACGGCGCCCTGAGGCGCGGCGGCACCCAGCGTCGGAGACTCTCGGACAACGCGGGTCACTTCCAGCGACTTGGCCAGGTCGGCAACCGTGTCTTTGTCACCATCCAACCGTCTGGGCGGGTTGCCCGAGCGGGAACGGCGGGTGATGGGGCTCTCGTAAACCACGATGTCGAACTCACCGTCACCTGCGGCGATCACCAGCATGCTGTTATGCGTACCGGTGTATTCGCCTTGAACCTGGTAATCGGGATCCGAAGCAGGGTTCAGGATGGTTTCCTGGGCGATCGTTTCCGCTGAAAATGGACGAAGAAAGCAAAGGCAAAAAACGAAAAATGTCGCGCGGCGCATGGGCAACCAGAAATCGGAAGTGGCGGGGAACAAGGTGTCCAATCGCCACACAGCATACACGCTGCCGATCAATGGTGGTACGGAATGATCTCGCGCCCGTCCACGGATGCCTGGGCGCGATGGACCTCCAAATCCAAACTGAAATCCATCGTGACCACTCGCCCGTCGGCAAAGGCAACGTTCCAACCCGCGGGGTGGCTCGATCCAAAGTCATGGCATTCCAAGCAATTGGCTCGCGAATCCATCATCGGTGATCGAGCCGCATAGCGTACGTAGGAGTGGGACGACATCGGCGTGTCATGGTAACCCGCGATGGGCGACCGATCACCAAATCCGTCTCCGGTTTCCAGCTTATTCAAATCCATCGCCTTCTCGCCCACCAGGTACGTGTTGCTAAGTCCGTCGAAGATCCGATTGAATTTGATCCTTTGACCCAATACCCAGACTCCATCTCGAATCAGTTTGATCGCCGGTGCGGCGCGAGTATTCGGTGTCGCCTCGTAATCAATAACTGCGGGACCACCGTTCATCGCGTAATCGGTTCGCGCACCGGCGTCGCCGTATCGCTCGACGAAAGGACTGATTAACGGATATGCCTTCGCATCGCGACGCGACGGACAATGCAACGTCACCACCGGTGCCCTGACCAGTTTTTTGATCTGATCGGTGGGTGTGATCGATTGACTGCGGGCCAAGGGTTGAATACCGGAAGCCAGCGTCGGTTCCTCCATGTACAACAACACCTGAGAGATCCACGTTCCTCCGCCGATGTTTCTGCGCTGGCGATTGGCCAATTGGGTGATCAAAAAACCTGGAGCCTCGCCTCCGTAACCCGGCAACTCCTTGTATGCCGATTCATAATTGTGGCATGCCAACGCGATCTGCTTGACGCGATTTTGGCACTGCATCAGACGCGCCGATTCCCGAACCGCCTGGACCGCCGGCAAAAGCAGCCCGATCAGAATTCCGATGATCGCGATCACCACCAGCAATTCGACCAGCGTGAACCCCGAACGTTGAACCGGCCTTCCAGAATGAACCGGGCTGGTCGGCGAAATCGAGATCGCGGAGACGATTGGCGTGTTCCGGCGGTACGCGGCTGGCATCGAAGCAAACCCTGGTGGCGGAGAAGCCCGAAAAGACAGGAAGACAAACTCCCTTTATATGCGATCGTTATGGCAACTGGCAAAAGATTTTGTCAGCAGACACCGTTCTTCCACCGGTGCAGTGATTCATTCCACCCATTCTTACTAAATGCTGGGCGGGTGCCTATTTGTCACACTTAGCTAAGCCACCCAGAACTCTAGCGTTTCGGCCAATTGCTCGCCCTCTAAGTTCTCGTGCGCCAGAAGCTGATCCGACACCGCGGCGACCGCGGCCCAACATTGATCATCGGACATGCGGCGATGCAACCAGACAATCATCATTTCTAAAAACTCGGTGCGTCGGCGTGGGTCTGCAATCAGTCTTTCGCATCGTTGCCAGGCCGATTTCCAGTCGTGCTGCCACGCTGGATAGGTCGCCGGATGAAGTCGTTCCTGGCGACAAATCATCTCAGCGACCGGCCCGGCAAGGATGGTCAACAGCTCTCGTTGGATCTGCCAATTCGCATGAACGTCGACCCGCCCCCAATTGACCAGACAATCACCAAACCGCTCCGGTAACCAATCGTCCGCTTCGGCATACAAACCGACCGACTCGATCCGACCTCCTAGCACATACCCGATCACCGCATGACCGGCTTCGTGATACGCTGTTAATGTCTCGTCGTCCATTTTTTTTCCAAGTTCTAGGTTCCAAGTTCCAGGTTCCAGGTTCCAGGTTTCCGTCGCTTGGAGTTTGTGGTTTGTCGGTGTCACGATCACGACAAGCCTCGATGGGTCATTTGATTGTTTTGTTTTTAGCCAGAGAATCCCGAATGTCATATCTGGTAGGTGAAATACCCGAAATCAGTCCAAACATACCCAGGGGAAAGTACCAACGCGCGTCTTCCGTCTGCAATGCGCGGTAACATGACTTTCTTGCGAACTTGGAACTTGGAACTTGGAACTTGGAACTTGGAACTTGGAACATAATAAAAAATGGCTGATCTGATAGCGCAAGGACCGCAAAACTATCACCGATGGCGCCGCGAGATCCCCGAGCCGACGTCCTGTGCTGACTTGGTGATCGGCCGAAGTCAGGCCGATTGGAACGTGCCTTGGGATCCGATGATTTCACGTGCCCACGTCCGGTTGATCCCGCAACCGGACGAGCGTGTCGAAGTGGTTTGTGTCGCGGCGGCCCGAAATCCGGTTTTTCACCAGGGCCGACACGCCGTCCGATTCATGCTGGTTCCCGGCGACCATTTTGTGATTGGTAAAACCACGTTTACGCTCGCTGCGGCATCGGGCGGTGGGTCGCGTGATCGGTTTGGCGGTGCACAGGGCGATGCCGATCATGGCGTTACCGAAAACGTTTATGATCACGTTGCATTGCGGCGTCGAAATTTCCGTGACGTGAACGCCCGAATCGATGTCTTGACGCGGCTGCCGGACTTGATCGCCAGCAGTGACAGTGATCAAGAATTACTCGTGCGGGTGACCAGCGTCCTGCTTCAATCAACACCTTCGGCGGAAGCCGTCTCCATTTTATCGGCGGCCGCCCTGCAATCCAGCGACGACGCTCCGATCGAAGTGCTTCACTATGACAATCGAAGTGCAACGTTGGGCGGGTCGCCGATCAGCCGGCGATTGGTCAAGCGGTCGATCGAAAAGCGTGAGAGTATTTTGAACGTGTGGTCGTCCAGCGATTCCAAGGAGACGACTGCGATGTTCACCGCTCGCGAGGACGTCGATTGGGCGTTCTGCGTTCCATTGCGAACCGACGCGTGCCGCGGCTGGGTCATTTATATCACCGGCCAAATTTCCGACCCCGATACGACCGGGTCGGAGAATCCCGTCGATATCGTTGAACATTTGCAGGATGACATCAAGTTTGCCGAACTGGTTGGCACCACGATGGCAAGTCTGCGCCAAAGTCATCGGCTGCAGCGACGTCAGGCGGCGATGCGAAACTTTTTTGCTCCGGTCGTCATGAAGGCTTTGGCCAGCGGCGATACCGAAAAAGTTTTACAGCCGCGCGAAACAGATTTGACCGTCGTGTTCTGTGACTTACGAGGGTTCTCCACGCGAAGTGAGCAGGATTCACAGAACCTATTGCAGTTGTTGTCCGATGTCAGCGACGCACTCGGTGTGATGACCAAGCACATTCTGGGGTTTGACGGCGTGATCGGAGATTTCCACGGTGATGCGGCGATGGGGTTTTGGGGGTGGCCGCTGGCGCAAGACCGGTCGGCTATCCAGGCGGCACGCGCCGCCCTGGCGATTCGTGCCGAGTACCACCAGTCGGATCTCGGTTTTCGCTGTGGGATCGGGATCGCCCATGGGCGGGCCGTTGCCGGTCAAATTGGAACGACGGATCAAGTCAAAGTGACGGCCTTCGGACCCGTCGTCAATTTATCCAGCCGCCTTGAATCAATGACAAAACGGTTCGGGGCCGAAATCATTATCGACGAAGCGACACGAACCGCTCTAATGGCATCCGAACAAGATCATTTTACAACTCGGCGACTGGCCAAAGTCCGACCGGCCGGGTTCACGTTGCCGTTGGTGATTTCTGAATTGGTCCCCGACGTGCCCGAGGGGTCGGCTGCGGGAACCTCGTCGCAAGTGACCGCGGCGTTGATTGCCGACTACGAAGCCGCGCTGGATCTGTATTGCCTGGGCGACCACGACCAAGCGTTAAAGCAATTGCGGACGCTGCCGCCC